>URWU01000016.1 GCA_900551585.1 uncultured Alphaproteobacteria bacterium
AGATGTAGCTCCGTCTCGTGGGCTCGGAGATGTGTATAAGAGACAGATTTTTATCAGATAATACACCGGTCAAAGAAAAGAAAGACGAAAAAGCGGCTGCTTCTGATGACGCAGAAAAAGTTACCGCGCCGCTGACACCGCCGGCAGAAAAACCTGCGGCAGATAAGAAAGAGAATAAAGACACAGAAGCTCCTGAAAAAGACGAGAAAGACAAACCGGAGCAAACAACTTCTGAAGCAGTTGAAAAAGACAAGCCGAAAGAGACTGATAAAGAAGAAGATAAAGAGCCGGAGAACTGGCGCAAAGATACTTTTAACGAATGGTACAGCTGGGGACGCGCTCATCATAAATGGGTTAAATCTTATCAAGATGAAAGCAACAAGAACGGCTTATCTATCAATATTTTTGCTAATCATGATGCTTACAATAAAGGTGATTTTGAAGCACAGATTATTTATCGCAAACATAATCATATCACGGTCAAAGGCAAAGACGGCAAAGTGCCCGGAAATGATGTTTTTGACGGAATTATTGCCACGGCCAAAAGCGGCAGCAAGCAAATCAGCTTCGGCAACATCAAAAGCGATGAATTTAAAGCCCGTTTAATGCTCGCCTGCCTGATTGAACCGGAAATTGAGATGATTAATGCTCCCAAAATTGAGGATTTGAAAAATGTTCCCGAAGAACTAATTGAAGCATTAAAGAATCCGGCAAAACGCAAAGCAGAAATCGCCAATCAAAAACGTGAAAATCTTGACAGGCAAAAAAACGGCAGCGAACGCAAGCCTTATCGTAAAGAAGGCGGAAAACCGCGCCGGGAATATAGCGATGAAGAAAAAGCCGCATATCGGGCCAGACAAGCAAAAAAATCCGCGGAGATGTGATGTTTTTGCAGAATATTATCTCCCACGTTTGGTTATCCGTGAGACAATCCATAATAAAAAGGCCTCCCAATCGGAAGGCCTTTTTATTAAGATTTGCCTTAGGTATCTAATTTCGCTGCGGTTATTTCATTTCCCTTGCTCAATAAAATATTCCAAAGAATTTGCAGACAAAAACCACCTGAAAAGGTGGTTTTTGCTTAGCATTGGATCCACTTAGGAATCTAAGTTCGCTTCGTTTGCTGTCGCTGCACTCGCTTACTAAGATTTTCTAAGAATTTCAGTAAATAAATAATAAATCGTTGTTATTTATTTACTTCACTTCCTCAAAGTCAGCGTCAACGACTTTTTCATCCTGCGGCTGGGCAGAAGCGTCAGCACCGGCACCCATATCCGGACCGGCAGAACCGGCAGCGCCGGAAGCAGCGTCAGCCTGTTTGTACATTGCTTCACCGAGTTTCAAAGAAGCCTGCATCAAGCTTTCTGTCTTGGCTTTGATATTATCCAAGTCTTCGCTCTCAAGAGCTGATTTCAAAGTTTTGATTTCTTCTTCAATCTTGCTCTTTTCAGCGGCAGAAATTTTATCGCCGTGTTCTTTCAAAGTTTTTTCGGTACTCAAAACCAAAGCCTCGCCCTGATTCTTGGCTTCGACTAATTCTTTGCGTTTTTTATCAGCTTCGGCATTAGCTTCGGCGTCTTTTACCATTTTTTCGATATCGGCATCAGACAAACCGCCGCTGGCCTGAATGCGGATAGCCTGTTCTTTGTTGGTGGCTTTATCTTTGGCAGAAACGTTAACAATACCGTTGGCGTCAATATCAAAGGTAACTTCAATCTGCGGCATACCGCGCGGTGCAGGCGGAATACCAACCAAGTCAAACTGGCCTAAGAGTTTGTTGTCGGCAGCCATTTCACGCTCGCCTTGGAAGACGCGGATGGTTACAGCTGTCTGACCGTCATCGGCCGTTGAGAAAACCTGAGATTTGCGGGTCGGAATAGTGGTGTTTCTGTCAATCAAGCGTGTGAAGACGCCGCCCAAAGTTTCAATACCCAAAGACAACGGGGTAACATCAAGCAGCAAGACGTCTTTAACATCGCCCATCAAAACACCGCCCTGAATGGCAGCACCGACAGCAACAACTTCATCGGGGTTAACGCCCTTGTGCGGTTCTTTACCGAAGATTTCTTTTACTTTTTCCTGAACTTTAGGCATACGGGTCATACCGCCGACCAGAATAACTTCGCTGATTTCATTGGCTTTCAAACCGGCATCGGCCAAAGCTTTTTTGCAGGGTTCAACGGTTTTTTCAATCAAATCGCCGACCAAATCTTCTAATTTTGCACGGCTCAGTTTGATATTCAGGTGTTTCGGACCGGTTGCGTCTGCGGTAATAAACGGCAGGTTGATTTCGGTCTGTGTGGTTGAAGACAACTCAATTTTAGCTTTTTCAGCAGCTTCTTTCAAACGCTGCAGAGCCAGACGGTCGTTTTTCAAATCAATACCGGACTCTTTTTTGAACTCGTCAACAAGATAATCCAAAATGCGGCGGTCAAAGTCTTCACCACCCAGGAAGGTATCACCGTTTGTTGATTTTACTTCAAAGACGCCGTCGCCGATTTCCAAAATGGAAATATCGAACGTACCGCCGCCCAAGTCATAAACAGCGATGGTGCCGGTTGCTTTTTTATCCATACCATAAGCCAAAGCGGCAGCCGTCGGCTCGTTGATGATACGCAGAACTTCCAAACCGGCAATTTTACCGGCATCTTTGGTTGCCTGACGCTGAGAGTCATTGAAGTAAGCCGGAACGGTAATAACGGCTTTTTCGATTTTTTCGCCCAAATAGCTTTCGGCATATTCTTTAATTTTTTGCAAAACAATTGCCGAGATTTGTGACGGAGCATATTTTTGGCCTTTGACTTCTACCCACGCGTCGCCATTGTCACCATTGATGATTTTGTAAGGAACGATATTTTTATCTTTGGAAACTTCCGGAGAATCAAAACGGCGTCCAATCAAACGTTTGATGGCAAACAAGGTGTTTTCGGGGTTGGTGACAGATTGACGTTTAGCCGGAAAACCAACCAGACGTTCCGTATCAGTGAAAGCCACCATCGAAGGGGTGGTTCTGGCACCTTCAGAGTTTTCCAAAACTTTGGCTTCTCCGCCATCCATAACGGCAAAGCAGGAGTTGGTTGTACCAAGGTCAATACCAATTACTTTATTGCTCATGTTTCATTTCCTTTTTATAAAACTGATGTCTAAATTCTTTCTATTAGCATATATAGGGAGACAAAACAGGGTATGCAAGAGTTGGCAAAGATTTTTTGAAAATTTTATCAAAGAGGTGGCAGATTTTAATTTAAATCATGTGCTGTTCTATTTGAGCGCAGAGTTTCACATTCTGCAAAGCTTCGGCAAGAGAGACATAAGGCGCCTCGCTGCCTTGTGCCATATTGATAAAATTGCGCTGCTCATTGGCCAGGGAATCGCCGCCCTCAAGCAGTACTTCACCGTTCTTGCTCAAACGGCGCTCATAAAAATCTATGCGGTAGAGATTATCCATGCTATCGGTTATTTCCATATATCTCTGCATCGGAATATCGGCAATAGCCGCTTCCAGCTCAACTTCCGCTTCAGGATAAAATATTTTGACCTTTGCATGCTGAGTCCAGTCATATTGCGGCAATTTGGAAACTGCAATTTTTTCCGGCGGCTGCGGCAGCAAAGATGAGACAATCGCCAAATCATGAATCATCAATTCCGGCACAACGGTCACAACCCTTTTGCCTTTGGCATTACGACTCACCCGAATCCCTTTTATTTTTTTCACCGAATGTTTTATATCTTTTTTCAGCGCTATCACCGCCGGATTATAATTTTCTGTATGACCAACCAAAATCGGCGTTCCGGTTTTCTGAGCCGTTTTAATAATTTCCAGACATTCGACCTCATTTGCCGCCATCGGTTTTTCCAGCATTGTCGGCAGCCCGCGTTTCAACATCTCAACGGCAATATCGGCATGAGCCGTTGCAGGGGTACAGATAAAGACGGCATCGCAATTTTCCCGCGTGATTTCATCAAGATTGTTAAACGCGCCGACGCCTAATTCGGCGGCTTTTTCTTTGGTTGTGCTGCGGTTCAAAATTCCGACTATTTCAGTTTCAGCGGCAAAATTCTCACGCAAAACCCGAATATGTTTGCTGCCCATATTATTGCAGCCGATAACGGCTATTCTCAATTTGGTCATTATAAATTCTCCTTTATTCCCGGCAGCAAATCATAAAGATTACAACAGGTATAGGTTTCAAAATATTGTTTTTCAGCAAACATTTTGCGCCATTTTTCAATCATGCCCGGCATTTCGCCATAGCGCAGCGCCACATCGACAACGCGTTTTTCAATAATACAAAATCCTTCGGCGCAGCCTAGGGCATCTGCCAGACGAACCAAACGGTCATAGTCGTCAAACTCAAAAGAGGTGATATATTTTTTAATAAACGCCCATTCTTCCGGCGCGCCGTCATAAGGGCTGGTTCCCCAGTCCGGTTTATCGGGAAAATAAAAAGAATGGCTCAAACTGACGCGGGCAACCTCATGCCAGCCCTGTGACAAAGCATAATCATAACCGGCGTAAATATGCTTTTGGCCGACAAAGCCGATACGACGGCCGATATCATGAAGCAGCCCTAAAACAAAAGCTTTTTCCGAATCCAAATGCGGGCAGCGCGCGGCAATATTCTCGCAAGCCCTGGCAACATAATAGCTGTGGTCAATCCATTTTCCGGGGTTCAACTCTCCGGCTTTTTTCAATTCGGCTTCAGCCGTTGCTCTGTCCGGATATCCCCGCTGCATATTTTTTTATCCCTAATATTTGGTTCGGCCGGAAATTTCATAACCGGTATAGCCGTCAACAACCGAATTGGCAAAAGCAAAATCCGTTGAATTGACTGCGTGGACGCGGTAAAGTGTCTCGCCCTGCTCTACCCTGTCGCCGACTTTTTTCAACAAGTCTAATCCGGCGCCCGGGTATTGTGCCGCTCCGGCCAGAACGCCGATTTTGTTAATGCGCTCGTTATCAATGCTTTCAACCACGCCGCTGATATTGGAAACAATATCACGGGTCAGATGTCCCAACTGCGGCTGCGGCGCTTTGCCCTGAGCATGAATAATCTTATTCATCGCTTCCAAAGCACGGCCGGAGGTTAAAATCTCTTTGGCAACATGGTAGCCCTGACCGCCTCTGAGTTTGGGGTCAAATTCCAGAATGCGGCCGGCCAGGAATAATGATTTTTCGCGCAAATCCTGCGGCGCGTCTTCTTTATTGCGCAGCACTTTCATCACATCTCTGGCTTCCAAAACAGCGCCGACGCCATTACCAATCGGTTCGCTGCCGTCGGTAATCACAGCGTCAATCTCAATTGAGAGCATATCTCCGACATATTCAATCAGTTTTCTCAAGCGCATGGCCTCGCCGGTTCTTTTAATGCGGGCGTTCGGCCCGACCGGAATATCAATAACCAGATGCGTCACGCCGGCGGCAATTTTAATTGCCAAAATCGAAGCGGCAATATGGTGCAGCTGGGTTAAGCCGATATGTCTTTCAACCGAAGAAACCAGCTTGTTGGCCGAGGCAATCGACAAGCCCTCATAACTAACAATCGCGCCGCGATTTTCCTTAATCACTTTTTTCAGCTCGGCCTCGTCAAGGTCAACATTGGCCAAAACCGCCATCACATCGGCAACGCCGGCGCAGGAAGTCAGCGAGCGGGCGCCGGTTTTCGGCATAGGCAGACCGTAAGCGGCAACAATCGCCGTAATAATAATATCTGTTTTATTACCCGGAACGCCGCCCAAGCAATGGTGGTCAACCACAATGCTTTCGTTGTCCCAGTGCAGGGTGTTGTCTCCGACTAAAGCCTCGGTAAAAGACAAGACTTCGGGTGCAGTCATAAACGAGCCGGAGGCCACCAAAAAAGAAGCAATATCCATATTAGAATAACGTTTGGTCGCAATGTCATTGACAATGGCGCTGTATTCGCCCGAACTCAAAATATTGCCGGCGATTTTACGCTTAATCGACGCCAAACTCGGCGGCGGTGAAGACAGGGTCATGGTGATATTGGCGCCTTCGGGCAGATTTAACATCTCAAAAGCTTCGGTATTCAAAGCCAGCTCTGTCGGCTTGACCAGGCGCTCATCATCAACCACCTGCAAAAAAGCAAAAACCGGCTTCACGCCCCCATGAATCTCTATTTTAGTCAGAGTCTGGACATCATCAACCTTATAAGCCGTGCAATCCCGATGGATATAGGCCAGATTTTCGTTAAAAGAATTGATTGGCAAGTGTTTTAAGTTAAGCATTTTAACCCTTAGATAAATGACAATTGTGAATATGATAGATTATGTCACATTATTACTTAATAAACCATAAACGCAAACGCAGCGCGTTTGATCGCATCAGTCAGCTGACGCACTGCTCGGTCGGGAACGCCCAACGGCGCAGGCAAGCGCCTGAGGCATGAATCAGCTGTCTCACCGCTCGCGGTCGGGAACGCCCGACGGCGAAAAGTTAGCTGTCTCACCGCTCGCGTTGCTCGCCCAGAATCTTGTCGCTCAGCCACTGTCGTCATTCTGACACAGAGCATAGCGATGTGGAAGAATCCAGTTAAATAATGTAGCCTTATTGTCACCTTGAGCGAAGTCGAAAGGTCTCAGCAAATTAATAAGGCTGAGATGTTTCGGCTGCGCTCAACATGACAATAAGCAAGACTTTTCGCCGCAGGCCGTTGCCTGCTTTTCCTTTAAATCCAACCACTTATCTCTCCCATTTAATTTGCCGTCTTTGCATTTTTAGGTTGCAAAAAAAAAAAAACGTTTATCATTAATTCTATAGGCTTTAGTTCTAATTATTAGTGAGAGGTGTACCATGTCTAATTATAAAAAAGCCCTGATTGGGGCTGTTTCTGTCATACTTGTTTCTACTAATTCTTATGCCGGAGAAATTGGACATGTCCCGATTTCAGCTAATCACATACTAACTTATGACACACACATCGTTGAACTAAAGCCTATTGCTTCTCCCGGTTATCAGGTCGCCGGCTTAAAATTCCTGCCTGAAATCACGGACAGCGAGGTGAGCTGGAGCGGTAACAGCATTTCTAATTCCGCTAACAAAGGCAATAACTGCGGCGGATATACCTTAACAAGCTGCCCGGCAAACGGAACTTGTTCTTCATGTCCCTTTGACCGCAGATATAAAAGACTTATCAGCTGCGCTAACGGCTACACAAAGACCGAAACAGGCTGCAAGGCAAGCTCATGTTCTGCTATCGGCTATGAAGCAAGTATTCCTGCCAATAAAATCTGCACCAAAATCAGCGACAGCGGTCTGACCTGCTACAAAGACTGCAAACCTGTCTCTTGTTCGGGCTATACTTTGAATTGCGACACTTTTAACGTTGCCAATTCTGCAAGCAAAGCAGCTTGTCCGGATTGCGAAAGCGCCAATGCCAAGTGTTCGCCCAAACTTTGTAAAGTTTCTTCCTGCATGAGCGGCTACAAAATCGCTGACAACGGCACAACCTGCGTGGCGCTTGACGATAACTGTCCGACAAATTATTACAAAACCTGCGAGACATCTGTTATCGGGGATCCCGTCTATACCGAAGCCAAAACCCCATGCTATCAGTGCAAACCCAAAATTACTCTTTCTGATTGCAGCGCTTTGAAACAAGCTGTTGAAAATGCCGGCACCGGCGGAACAATAACAATGGATGCAGATGTTACTTGCGCAGATACAACTATAACTCTCGGAGAAAAACAAATTTTAGACGGGAAGAACCATACCCTCACTTTTGTGCTTGATAATCTAAACGAGGGATTAATATTAGCCTCTAGAAGCTCATTAAAAAACTTAAACATGACATTAGAAGTTCCTAATAATTCCAGCGGTTCATACCCAAATAAAAAGCTGATAAAAATCCCTAGGGGAAATATAGAAAATACAATTGAAAATGTTAATTTCGTTTTAGATAACCAGCCGGATAAGGGATCTTTTGCCATGATTGCCCATTATTCTGGGAAAGGATACGGCGGCCCGTTAAATTTAAAAGGGAATATCAGTTTTAAAAGAAAAAAGACAACCTGCGGTACGGATTATAACTATCTTGTGACAAGTGATTACTATGATTATGACGTGAATAAGAGCGTTGAAGGAGATATTGTCAATATCACGGACGCAATTTTAAATGCCAAAATATGTACCGGCGACGTCATTGAAAACGTGTCTCTCAATATTATAGACTCAACTATAACCGCAGAAACAAACGGTTTTGACTCTTCTGCGTTCGGTGGTGTTTATGATTTCAGAATGCGAGGGAACAGCAGCGCTACAATAACGACATACGGCGGCCAAAGTAAAGGTTTTTGGTTTACATGGAGAAGTAGTTGTCCAAATGGCGGATGCGGTCAAGAATTTTATATGACAGACAATAGCTCCGCAACAATTATAACCAACGGAGCAGGCCACAGCATCTCGACAGCGGCCAGAGAACCACTCTATCTGAAAGGTTCTTCCCGCCTAAATATCAAGACATCAAATACAGAGCCTATTGATAGCTTTCTTAGTATTATCAAACAAGGAGGAACCCTTAATATATCTAAATAGATAAATAGCTAAACATAAAACCTAAAAAAAGCCCCTCAGAATGAGGGGCTTTTTATCAGAAGTTTTCTTTGGCAAATTGGAATTTATCCTGACCATTAATGGTTTTTATTTTGTCATTGGCCAAAATGGTCGGCAGTTCCATACTGCGGAAGACACTGCGCTCATCGGCATTTTTTACAAAAGCGGTTATATTGCCGCTGGCTGCTTCCAGCAGACGCTTAGAAGCAACTTTCCAAAGATAGGCAATTTCATCTTCCTTTAGATTACAATTACCGGCTTCCAGCCCCATATCAATCATTTTAATTCCGCAAGGGGTGTGGTCAATCATCACCGCGCCCTCATGTTCGCTGACATAGGCAAAAGCTTTTTGTTTGTTTTCTTTGGTCGGCAAAAAACTCACGCTGTACAGCACCAGAGAATCCGGTTTGGTGCTCACATCCCAGTTTTTGGCAACATCTAACGCCGTATCATAAAAATCGTCCATTATCTTCTCTTCTTACTTCTTCTTTTTCACAATATCCAAAGCGCCGCCGGAGACGATAATTTCCGCAGTATCTCCCTCTCCGATGTCGCCATTCAAAATTTTCATCGCTAATTTATTCTCAATTTGATTTTTTAGCAATCTTTTTAATGGTCTTGCACCGTAAACAGGATCATAACCGTTGTTCACAATCCAGATGAACGCCGTATCATTGACATGCAGCTTGATTTTTTTATCAGCCAGACGTTTTTCAATATTATTAATCTGCAGCTGGGCAATATCTTTAATGTTGCTTTTATCAAGCTTATGGAAAATCGTGATTTCATCAATACGATTGATAAACTCGGGCCGGAAAGAGGCTTTGACAATATCCATCACTTTTTCTCTGACCTTTTTGGCATCATCGGCACCGGTTGCATTCGACAGAATATCCGAGCCCAGATTTGAGGTCATAATAATCATGGTGTTTTTGAAATCGACCGTGCGGCCTTTGCCGTCAGTCAGGCGTCCGTCATCTAAAACCTGCAGCAAAACGTTGAAAATGTCGGGATGGGCTTTTTCCACCTCATCAAACAAAATTACCTGGTACGGGCGACGACGAACCGCTTCGGTCAAAGCGCCGCCCTCTTCATAACCGACATACCCCGGAGGCGAGCCGATTAATCTGGAGACAGCATGTTTTTCCATATACTCGGACATATCAATCCGCAGCAGGGCACTCTCGTCATTAAACAAAAACTCGGCCAGAGCCTTGCTCAGCTCGGTCTTACCGACGCCTGTCGGCCCCAAGAACAGAAAAGAACCAATCGGCTGTTTGGAATCGGAGATACCGGCGCGTGAACGGCGGACGGCATTGGCGACTGCGGCAATGGCATCTTTCTGGCCGATGACGCGCTTGCCCAAAAACTCTTCCATCTTAATCAGTTTTTCTTTTTCGCCCTCAAGCATTTTATCAACCGGAATACCGGTCCATTTGGAAACGACATTGGCAATTTCATTTTCGGTGACAACCTCGCTGAAACTGTTTTTGCGGTTTTTAGAAGCTTCTTCGGCGGTTTTAATCTTGCGCTCCAGCTCCGGAATAATACTGTATTGCAGCTCACCGGCACGTTCGAAGCGGCCATCGCGTTTGGCGATTTCTACTTCAATTTTGGCTTTGTCGAGTTTGTCTTTGATATCGGTTAAATCCGCCAGCCCCTGTTTTTCCTCATGCCACTTTTCTTCCATGCTTTTGGCTTTGGCTTCCAGACCGGAAATTTCATAGCCGATTAATTCCAGACGCTCTTTTGATTTGCTGTCATTTTCTTTTTTCAGCGCTTCGCGTTCGATTTTCAACTGTAAAATCCGGCGGTCAAGTTCATCAAGCTCTTCAGGTTTGGAATCAATCGCCATACGCAGCGAACTGGCCGCTTCATCCATCAAATCAATCGCCTTGTCAGGCAGGAACCGGTCGCTGATGTAGCGATTTGACAAAGTGGCTGCCGAAATCAGCGCTCCGTCAGAAATTCTGACACCGTGGTGCAACTCAAATTTTTCCTTAATACCGCGGAGAATCGAGATTGTTTCTTCAACCGTCGGTTCAGAAACGTAAACGGCCTGAAAACGGCGCGCCAATGCAGCGTCTTTTTCGACATATTTTTTATATTCTGATAAAGTCGTGGCACCCAGACAATGCAGCTCGCCGCGGGCCAAAGCCGGCTTTAAGAGGTTAGATGCATCCATTGAGCCCTCGGAAGCGCCGGCGCCGACCAGCGTATGCATTTCATCAATAAACAGAATGATGTTGCCCTCGCTGGCTTCAACATCTTTCAAAACCGCTTTCAAGCGTTCTTCAAATTCGCCGCGAAATTTTGCACCGGCAATCAAAGCGCCTAAATCCAGCGCCAATAATCTTTTGCCGTGCAGGCTCTCGGGAACATCATTGTTGACAATACGCATGGCCAAGCCTTCAACGATGGCCGTTTTACCGACGCCGGGCTCACCGATTAAAACCGGATTATTTTTGGTACGGCGCGACAAAACCTGAATGGTGCGGCGGATTTCATGTTCACGGCCGACCACAGGGTCGAGCTTGCCTTCTTTGGCTTTGCCGGTAATGTCAATGGTATATTTTTTCAGAGCCTCAAAATTATCTTCGGAATCTTCACTGTCGGCAACACGGCCTTTGCGATATTCATTAATCGCCTGATTTAATTTTGCCGCATTAACACCGGCATTGCGCAATATTTCATAAGCTTTAATACCGTCAGTCATGGCCAGCGCCTGCAAAATGCGCTCGACCGTCACAAACTTGTCTCCGGCTTTGTCAGCCAGTTTCTCGGCTTCCATCATCACACGGGTAAAATCCTGATTCATCAGGCTCTGCACCGATGCTCCCTCAACAGCCGGAACTTTGGCCAAGGCTTCTTCCACCTGATTGCGGATTGTTGTCAGCGAACCGCCGGATTTTAGAATCAAATCCATGACCTGAGAATCTTTCATATCAATCAGGCCTTTGAGCAAATGTTCCGGAGAAATATACTGGTGTTTTGATTTGACCGCCATATTTATGACGTCTTGAATCAAATCTTTTGACTTGCTGGTTAATTTTTCAAAATCCATCTGAAATCCCCTTTCTTTACATCTCTTTACTATAAAATATAGTTTATGCCATGGGGGTAAATCAAGAGGCGCAGCTGTTATTGCCTAACTTTTTTAAGCAGCCCCCGTAAATAATCTTTCAGCGTAAAATTTTCCGTAATCAGAACGGCTTCCATGCCGATACTCAGTGCTTTGGCACAGTTGAATTCGGCATCATCGACCAGAATACAGTCAGCCGGCTCCTGCCCCAGTTTTTCAGCGACCATTCGCAATCCCAAATCTGATTTTTTGGGATGAAAAATATTATTGAAATAGGTTGAAGTAATGTCATAGCAGATAAAGCCGATATTCGAGGTATTTTTGCAGAATTTGGCTTCTAATATCTTATTGAGATGTTTGATATGATTGTTGGTGTAAATGGCCAGATTATAATATTTCTGGACTTCATAAATCAGCTCCAAGAGTTCATCATCACGGGTGATATTTTTATAATTGAGATGAGCGACAAAACCGTCGCAGAAGGCTTCAAAGCTGACGCCGAAATCCTGACAAATTTCACGGGCAAAATTAAACAGTCCCAGCGCTTTTTTGGCCTTAGCGCGGGTCGAGGCTTCCTGATACTGTTCTTCACCGATACCAAGTGAAAATATCGTATCCTTAAATGCCTGTACGAACTCGGCATTGGGAATCGCACTTAACGGATAGAGAACACCATCACAATCCAAGACCAAAGTTTTGCGCATTCAAAAGCTCCTGATAGGTTTCGTCTTTTTCCAATTTTTTATCTCTGACCGGCTCCGGTCTGACAGCCTTTATATAAATATCGGTAATTTCGGACGGAGCGAACAAACGCATCGGAGGTCCCCAATAACCGGCACCGCGGGAAACATAAATATTGACATCATTCACCTTGTAAGCTCCGGCCAAAAGTTTGTTGGCTTTTTTGGCAAGCAGGTGGAACGGGAAAATCTGGCCGCCGTGGGTGTGGCCGGCCAAAACCAAGTCAAAAGCAATTTTTGTTACATATTCGGCCATTTCCGGACTGTGAGACAGCAGAATCCGATAATCTTCCGGCTCAGCCCCTTTAGTGGCTTTTTCAAAATTGACGGCCAGATAACGGCTGCTCATGGCCGTCTGCATATCAGGGATTCCTGAAATAAAAATTTTATCTTCTTCAATTCTCTTGCCGTTATTCAGCAAAACCTCAAATCCCATTGAGCGCAGTTTTTTGAGAATGAAAGACAGACCGTTATAATTTTCATGATTGCCAACCGAGAAATAAACGCCGTTTTTGGCTTTCAGGCCGCTGAGAATATCCATATAGCGGTCGAGGTGGTTGATGTGGTCGTCTACCACGTCTCCGGTCAAAGCAATGATATCGGGATTGAGAGCATTTGTTTCGTCAACAACCTGCTGCAAATGCGCGGCCGAAGTCGTACGATTAATATGCAAGTCGGACAGCTGGACGATATGCAAATCTTTTTGCAGGCGCTCGGAAGTGAATTCTACTTTTTTGATTTCGGGAACTTTTGTCCCCTCGCGGACGGCGTAAACAGAAGTTGCCAGCGCGACAACAACAATAACCAGATTGGCATAGCCGAGGCTGCTGAGATTTTTGGGATTGAGCCCCCACCCAGCAGAATCAAACAGCTTGGCCAGCCCGTAAACCAGATACCAGGCAAAATCGCGCAGTATCAGCATGATGAACAAAATGAACATCAGGCCGAACAGAAAATATCCGGCATAGGAAACAATATTAAACAGGAGGCCGTTAAGATAATTGTGACTGCGAATCCAACCGACCAGCAAAGGTGCAGACCACCCCAGCAGGACGAGAGCCGAAATAATGACTTTTGTCAGCAGGCTGAAATCATTATAACCGACAAGCGTTTTAATCGTGATGGCCGAGCAGGCGACTACGACCACTATTGCTGCAATAATAAAATACACCCGCAACTCCTAATTCTCAGGTAAGACTAGACGGCAATTTCCTCGTCTTTAACTTCTTTTTTACGCGGCATTTTGCGTGTACGGGTTTTGGCAGCCGGTTCTTTATTCAGAATGTCATTCTGAGCATCAGCAGCACTGATTTCAATCACTTTAAATTCTTTTTTTTCAGCGACAGGCGAAATCAATTCGGCAGCAACCACATCGTCGACAATATTACCGCTTTCTTCATTATGACATAAAGGCGTATTAGAATCTTCATCTAAATTGTCGTTACTCACAGAATTATCATCGCTGTTGCCGGCGAGTTCATTTCCTTTAGGGAAGTTGACGATTTTCTGAGCGTTTTTCTTCTCATTGATTTCGGTAACGATTTTGCGATAATGCTCGGCATACTGACGGAAAACTTCCGATGTGACATAATCACCGTTAGCATGGGCTTCTTTGGCCAGCTCGTTATATTTTTTGATTAAATCCAAAGCGGTGCCGCTGATTTTTCCGGCAATGCTGATGCTGTCAAATTTATAGTTGAGTGAAAAAATCTGATTGGAATTGTTGTTCCGATATTTGTTATTTGTTTTTTTCATATATGCCTACATCTGTCTCTTATACACATCTCCGAGCCCACGAGACGGAGCTACATCTCG
>URWU01000017.1 GCA_900551585.1 uncultured Alphaproteobacteria bacterium
CAGCGTCAGATGTGTATAAGAGACAGGGCATACGGAGTGCCACCGGGAAAGCCTTCTGCGCAAAAGCCCAATCCAACATACGCAAAGCCTCATCTTTGCAAGTCGGCGCAAGATAAACCAAATTCGGAATATTACTCATCAGCGGAATATCAAATACGCTCAGGTGGGTTGCGTCCATACTGGTCAGGCCGCAGCTTTCCAGCACAATCACCGCAGGACTATTATTCAGGCACAAATCCTGCGACAGCTGGTCATAAGTCCTTTGAATAAAACCGCCGTAGAACAAACCGGCCGGCTTCAACCCTGCCTTTGCCATTCCGGAAAGAAAAGCAATGGCATGCTCTTCGGCAATACCGACATCAAAATAATTATCGGGATGCTTGGTTCGAAATTCTCCCAGATTAACGGCACCGGGTGTTCCGGCTGTCACAACCGCCAGATTTCTGTCTTTCTGAACTCTTTTCTCCATATAATCGGCAACGATATCGGCATAAGTTTCGGTTTCCGGCAACGGCAGTATTTTTCCGCTTTCAACATCAAACGGCATTGTCCAGTGAAAAGATTCTTTATCATCGACTGCCGGCTGATAACCACAGCCTTTTAAAGTATGAACATGAACAACAACCGGATGATCGCTGTCTTTGACCTTCATCAATTCGGTAATCAGTTTGACAACATCGTTGCCCTCATCAACATAAACATAGTCAAAACCAAGCGCTTTAAAATAATTATCCTCGGCCTGCCCTTTGGTTTCACGCAGCTTGGCCAGGTTCCCGTATAAACCGCCGTAGTTTTTGGCAATCGACATTTCATTATCATTAACAATGACAATAAAATTAGATTTGAAAGCACCGACATTATCCAAACCTTCAAAAGCCTCGCCGCCGGAAAGAGATCCGTCGCCTATAATGGCAATCACATTTTCCGAACCGCCTTTTAAATCGCGGGCTTTGGCTAAACCGGATGCCAAACTGACTGACGTCGACGTATGACCGACAGTAAAAATATCATGTTCGCTCTCTTGCGGTGCAGTATAACCGGAAGCATCACCATAATGGTCATCATCATAAAAAGCCGCGGCACGCCCGGTCAAAAGCTTGTGCGGATAAGACTGGTGGCTCACGTCCCAAACCAATTTGTCATTCGGAGAATCAAAAACATAATGCAGAGCCGTTGTCAGTTCGACCACACCCAAATTCGGCCCCAAATGTCCGCCATGCTTGCTGACGCGATTAATAATTGCCGCGCGCATTTCATCACACAGCTCTTTTAAGGCCATAAACGATAAATCTTTAACATCTTTCGGAGAATTAATTGTTTTCAAAATTTCATAATCAGCCATTGTTTTTTCCTTTTGTTATGTCAATTTTTCCTGACTATAATCCTTAGAGTTACCTCTAAGTCAAGCATTAATTTTATTTTTTTAGTTGCGTCTTAATTTCCACACGCCAAAACAAAAAAAAGAGTTCTGAAATTTCAGAACCCTTTTAATTTTCATAAGTTTTTGTCATTACATTTGTTTGAGAAGAGTCTTACCTATTTCTTGCCACCCATAACTCGGTTCAAAAGAATAGTGAAAATTTTTGCAAAATTCTTCTTCACTGACAGGTTTTGCCAAATTGTCCTCGAGTTTATAGGGAAAACGACATCCATTAACTCTAAAACATAACCATTTTTGACTATATTCAAAATCATCTTTATAGATCTGACCTTCCGGCAAATTCAACTCTATACGGACGGCATCCTGATTATAAAGATAAGTTTCCTGCGCTTGATAAGGATAAGCAACACAAACAAAATCATCAAGCCAAAAAACACATTTAATCATATCATCACTAAGATTAATGATTTTACCTGTCTTTTTATGAATAAGATAAGTCTCTTTTTCAACATGATATAAGTCAAAAAACTCATTTTCATCATCAGGCTGGCGCTTTTTAACTTCAACCTCACCTTTCAGACCATAACGATATTTCCAAAACTCGCCGGCAGCTGTCAAATAAATTCCCGGCCACTTTTTAGTAATAAGGCATCTCTTAAGCTCATGTTCAACAAAATCAACCCACTTGCCAACCGTCAACGAATTCGGTGACGGCCAATCACAAGCATCAATCTCAAATATTTCTTCGAGAGCATTACAAATCATTTCCCATTCTTCGGCACAAAATCCATAATCGCCGACACGGGTTCTTTCTGTAAAAATAATCGGATCAACCCCTTTGTGCTCATTCAAATAGGCCGAAATTTTTAATGAAATTTCTTTCTTTGTCATCAGATTAAATATTTAGCAGTTAAACAATTCAGATAAGAAAACTTATGAATTTCAACACAACGATACACAATCGCACAATAATTCATAACTACAGACAGCCTAATTTATTTTAGACAAAAGTCAACTCCGAAAAATTTATTCTTTAAAAACAAAAAAGAGCTCTGACGCAGCTCTTTCCTAATCTTTTTCTCTCAACGAGGCACCTGTAAAAGTTTAAGATTTGAGGATTATAGCGTGAAAAACAAAGCGGTCAAAATTCTAGTGTACACTTAGTACATGAATTTTGACCGTTCTGTAGTTTTTTGCGTTAAAAGTACAAATACTGAACTTTTACACTATTTGATGATTTTAGAAACAACACCTGCACCAACCGTGCGGCCGCCTTCACGGATAGCAAAACGAAGACCTTCGTTCATTGCAATCGGGTGAATCAATTTTGCGGTCATGGTGATGTTATCTCCAGGCATAACCATTTCTGTTCCGGCTGGCAATTCAATGCTTCCGGTTACGTCTGTCGTACGGAAGTAGAACTGAGGACGGTAGTTGCTGAAGAACGGAGTATGACGACCGCCTTCTTCTTTGGTCAGAATATAGCATTCGCAAGTGAAGTCTGTATGCGGGGTAATTGTTCCCGGTGCTGCCAAAACCTGGCCGCGCTCTACTTCTTCTCTCTTGGTTCCGCGCAACAGAACACCGATGTTATCGCCGGCTTCGCCTTGATCCAACAATTTGCGGAACATTTCAATACCGGTGCAAGTTGTTTTCTGTGTCGGTTTAATACCGACGATTTCCAATTCGTCACCAACATGAACGACACCGCGCTCAACACGACCGGTAACAACTGTACCACGGCCGGAAATTGAGAAAACGTCTTCAATCGGCATCAAGAAAGGCTGATCTTTCGGACGATCCGGCTGCGGAATGTAAGAGTCTACTGCTTTCATCAGTTCAATGATGGAATCATGACCGATGGTTTTGTCGCCGTTTTCCAGAACTGCCAAAGCTGAACCTTTAATAATCGGAATTTCGTCACCCGGGAAATCATAAGAGCTCAACAGGTCACGGATTTCCATTTCTACCAGATCCAACAATTCAGGATCATCTACTTGGTCTACTTTGTTCATGTAAACAACCAATGCCGGAACGCCTACCTGACGTGCCAACAGAATGTGCTCACGAGTTTGCGGCATCGGACCGTCGGCTGAAGAAACGACCAAGATACCGCCATCCATCTGAGCGGCACCGGTAATCATGTTTTTAACATAGTCGGCGTGACCCGGGCAGTCTACGTGGGCGTAGTGGCGGTTCGGGGTTTCATATTCTACGTGTGAGGTTGAGATGGTAATTCCGCGGGCTTTTTCTTCCGGGGCTTTATCAATTTGATCATAAGCAGTAAAGCTTGCACCGCCTTCTTCTGCCAATACTTTCGTAATCGCTGCAGTCAAAGTCGTTTTACCATGGTCTACGTGACCAATAGTACCAATGTTACAGTGCGGCTTGCTCCGCTCAAATTTCTCTTTTGCCATAGTAAAAAATCCTAATCTGTTTATGTTGTTAGAACGATTCGTAAGGGGGAAATTTTGGAGCGGGTGAGGGGAATCGAACCCCCGTCATAAGCTTGGAAGGCTTCTGCTCTACCATTGAGCTACACCCGCTTAATTTGCCTCTTATCGAGAGTAAACCTGAAATTGAATGGTGGAGGGGGATGGATTCGAACCATCGTAGACGAAAGTCGACGGATTTACAGTCCGTTGCATTTGACCGCTCTGCCACCCCTCCATTTTGCAAACTTCAGGAGTGAGGAACATTCCTCTTGATATTCACTAACAGGCAAATAACCGTATTTTGCCGACTTTGTCAACATATTTTTTGCTAAACATCCAAATTATTTTCATCTTGTTAATAAAAGAGCGCCCTGCCTTTTCCTATTTATTAACCTCTGCAAATTAATATATCCCTCAAAACAACCAGATGGAGAAAAAATATGCCTGCCGTTGCCCTGACTGAAAAAAGAAACCCCGCCACCATCAATATTGACCTGATGGACGGCTGCGAAATTGCCCGCACCCTGAATAACGAAGATAAAAAAGTGGCTCTTGCCATTGAAAAGGTTTTGCCGCAAATCGGCGCAGCGATAGAATTGATTGCCGAAGCTTTTCAAAAGGGCGCACGCCTCGCCTATTTCGGCGCCGGAACCTCCGGACGCCTGGGCGTTTTGGACGCTTCCGAATGTTGGCCGACTTTCGGCGTAGAGCACGGCATGGTCAACGGTTTTATTGCCGGCGGTGACAAAGCCTTGCGTTTTTCGGTTGAAAACTCCGAAGACAACGCCGACTTCGGATTACAAGATTTGGCAACTTTCAATCCGACCCCGGATGATATTATTGTCGGCATTTCTGCCAACGGCGGTCCGCGCTATGTGCTCGCCGTTCTGGAAAAAGCTCAGGCTTTGGGCTGCAAAACCATAGGCATCAGCTCCAACCCGGAAGCAAAACTGCAACACTATTCCGATATTTTTATCAACCCTGTCGTCGGGGAAGAGCCGGTCACAGGCTCATCACGCATGAAATCCGGCACCGCTCAGAAGATGATTCTCAACATGCTGTCGACCGGTGCCATGATTCGCATCGGCAAAACTTATGAAAACTACATGATTGACGTCCGTATGATGAACGAAAAACTGGTTGACCGCGGCACCCGCATTGTCTCAGAAATTGCTAAAGTTCCTTACGAAGAAGCACAAAAATATATTGCCGACAGCGGCCGCAAGGTCAAAACGGCCTGTGTCATGGCCGTCAAAAAAGTCGGCAGGGAAGAAGCCGAGCAGCTTTTGGCCGCCGCCAACGGCATTTTACGCAAAGTTATCAGCTAAGATAACAGTAGAAAATTAAGATTTTTACGCTATGATAAAAATACAAATTCAATAATGAGGAAAACCATGTCTAAAAATCGCAGCAATAATTCTAATAACTCTGCCGGAACCATTCTCTACGGCCGCCATCCGGTTATGGCCGTACTCAATAACAAAAACCGCCGTATCAGCAAAATCCTCTGCACCAAAGACAACTTTGACGAACTCAAAGCCGTTTGCCAGCAAAACGACATTAACACCGGCCTGCTTAATACCGTCGATAAAAAAGAAATCGACCGCATTCTGCCGCGTGACGCCGTTCATCAGGGCTTTGCCGTTTATTGCAGCGAATTGGAAGATTATTCGCTCGAAGATATCTGCATCATGGCCGACGAGAAAAGCCGCTGCCATGTTCTGGTCTTAGACCAGGTCACCGACCCGCAGAACATCGGTGCCATCATCCGTTCCTGCGTCGCTTTTGACGCTTTGGCCCTCATTTTGCAGGATAAAAACTCTCCGGCTGAAACCGGTGCCATGGCCAAAGCCTCGGCCGGGACGATTGAAAACCTGCCCATCTGCCGCGTGACCAACCTGTCCCGCGCCATTCAGCAGCTCAAAGAAGCCGGTTTCTGGACAATCGGCATGGACGGTTATGCCACCACCTATATTGATGAAATCGATAAATCAGGCAAAACCGCCATTGTCATGGGCTCGGAAGGCAAAGGCCTGCGCCGCTTGGTTGAAGAAAGCTGCGATACAACCGTCAAGCTGCCGATTTCCGACAAAGTGGAGAGTCTGAACGTTTCTACCGCCGCGGCCATTGCTCTTTATGAAATAAACAAAGGATAAAAGAGGACAATCATGCATTTAATGACTTTGCGTACCAAAATCATTTTAATTATCGTTGCCGTTGTGACCGCTCTGGCAACCGTTTTTGCCGCAACTTATCAGCCGCGCCGCGTTGATACCATCGCCCGGCCGCTGGTCAAAATTGATGCTTATCTGCCCCTCTCCGGCCCCAATGCCCATCTGGGTCTGGCGGCAAAACACGCCATGGAACAAGTGTTAAAAGAAGCGGAATTAAAAGCCCGTTATAAATACGAAATTCTTTTTGAAGATATTTATACCAACTCGACCGCCTCCGACAATACAGCCAAAGCCGTCATTACTTTCACAACATCGCCGGAACCGCGCGCCGAACTGACGATAATGACCCAAGAGCCGAACAAATTCATCATTCACAGCCCGTATAAGGAAACCGCTGATTTATTTGTCAAAGATTTGAGCCGCCGCAACATCAAAAACATCGGCCTGCTGACCATGGCCTCGGGCGAATACCGCCGCCTGGCCAAAACCTTCAAAGACGCCCTGCCCGACACTTATGACTTGAACGGAGCGGTTTTCCAGCCGGAACAAAAAGATTTTTCCATTCTGATTAATCTGCTGCGTAACAATGATACCGACCTTTTTGTTCTGGTCGGTGCACCGGCGGAAACAGATGCCCTGATTTCGCAACTGCACGATAACGGCGTCAGCAACTTCAACATCTCAACCCTTTACAGCGTTGATCTTTCTTCCGAACCGAAGCTCTATGACAATACCCGTTCGGTCGGTTCCGTCGCCGGCGGATATGACGCGGCCCTGCCGGCCAAAGCCGTCAAACTGCTGATTGAAGCTTACGAGAAAAACTTCAAAAAAGACTATCTGCCGACCACGCAGATGATTAACGCTGACATCGCCGAAAAATACGCCCGCGATAATATCATTGCCGTTCCGGCTGCCGTCAAAATTGTCCGCGACGGCAAAATCACCATTCCTCAGGAGTAAGCCATGTCCGTCACCCTCCGTCTCAAGAATCTTAGTAAAAACTTTGGCAGTCTTGAAGCTGTCAAAGATATCAGTTTCAAAGCACAGACGGGAGAGATTATTGCCGTTCTCGGACCCAACGGCGCCGGAAAATCAACCCTGATGAATATGATTACCGGTTTTTTGGCACCTTCCTCGGGCGAAATTCTGGTTCTGGAAAAAAACATTGCCGATAATGCCCTTGAAGCTAAAAAGCATATCGGTTTTCTGCCGGAAGGCTCACCGCTTTATCCGGATTTGAGCGTCCGCTCTTTTTTGAATTATATGGCCGAACTGCGCGGTTTCAGCGGCGAAGCAAAAAAACAACAGGTTGATAAAGTCGCCGAGACGGCCAAAATCTCAGACATTATGTCTCAAAAAATTGAAACCCTGTCAAAGGGTTATCTGCGCCGCGTCGGATTTGCCCAAAGCATTATTTCCGACCCGGAGATTCTGCTGCTGGACGAACCGACTGACGGTCTTGACCCCAACCAGAAAGAGCATATGCGCAACCTGATTTGCAACATGGGGCAAAATAAAATCATTTTAATTTCAACCCATTTGCTGGAAGAAGCGGAATCTATCGCTACTCGCATTATCCTGATGAACAAGGGACGTATTATCGTCGACGGTACATTAAAAGATATTTTATTCAAAGCCGATACCGATTCTCTTGACGCCGCTTTCAAAAAACTCACCACGGGAGACAAATAATGAAAAATATATGGATTGTCACCAAAAACGAATTAATCCGCTATTTCATCTCTCCTCTGGCTTATGTTTATCTGGTTGCTTTTTTGCTGTTAAACGGCTCTTTTGCTATCTATTTCGGCAACTTTTTTGACCGCGGACAGGCCAGCCTTTTGACAATGTTTGCCTATCAGCCCTGGCTTTATCTGCTGTTTTTGCCCGGTATATCCATGCGCCTGTGGTCGGAAGAATTCCGCACCAAGACCATTGTTCAGATTATGACCATGCCGGTCTCGACCGCAAGTTTAGTCTGGGGAAAATTTCTGGCCTCGTGGATTTTTGCCGCTTTGGCTTTGATTCTCACTTTTCCTTTTTGGATAACCGTCAATCTCTTAGGGTCTCCGGACAACAGCGTCATAGCCGTCAGTTATCTCGGCAGCTGGATTCTTGCCGGCTGTATGCTGGCCATTTCGCAAACCATGTCGGCTCTGACCAAAAATCAGGTCATCGCTCTGGTTTTAGCCGTCATTGCCAACCTGATGTTTATGCTCAGCGGCCTGGAATATATCCTTGCTTTCTTCCGTCTGTTTGCGCCTTTGTCAATTGTTGACATGATTGCCTCTTTCAGCTTCACAACTCACTTTTTCACCATCAGCCAAGGTTTGGTTGAAGCCCGCGACCTCATCTTTTTCACCTCAATAATCCTGCTGTTCAACTTCACCACGGTGATTATCGTCAGTTTCAAAACCGCCGGAACCGCAAGCTTTCTGAAATCGACCAGCCGCAACTATTATCTGAGCGTCTTTGTGCTGTTGCTGATTGGCTTCATCGGCCTCAACCTGATTGCCAACAACCTCACCCGCTCAATCCAGCATGATTTTACTGCCGAAAAAATCTTCACCCTGACCGAAAACACCAAACAGGTTTTAAGAAACCTGCCCGAAGCTGTCACGGTCAAACTCTATTACACCCCCGAGCTCGGACGCCGCAATCCGTCTTTTCGCTTAATGTTTGACCAAGTCAGAATCCTCCTCAAACAATATGCCAATCTGGCTGACGGCAAACTTGATTATGCCATTTACAATCCGCAGCCGTTCAGCGAAGCCGAAGACCACGCCATAACACGCGGCCTCAAAGCTATTCCGCTCATTGACAACAGTCAGGCGGCTTATTTCGGACTGACTGTCGGCAACAGCGTTGATGACTTCTCGGTGATTCCCTTTTTGGCTCTGGAACGCGAGAACCTTTTGGAGCAGGATTTAACCGAAGCCATTTATACGCTCCACCACAAAAAACGCACCATCGGCATTATCAGTACGCTGCCGGTTTTTGATACCGTTATTGAAAATGTGGCCACCTCGCGTTGGGAAATCATCAATCAATTGGAAAAATTTTATAATGTCAAATCCATTTCCAAAGCCGAAGAAATTTCCGACAAATTAGACGCCCTGCTGCTCATTCATCCGCGCGATTTCAGTCAGGATATGGTAACCGCGATTCGCAATTACAGCTATGCCGGCGGCAAAGTAATGGCCTTTGTCGATGTCGCTACCGATTCTTCCCGCATTTTCGCGCCGGTAACCGAAGATTTCAAACCGTCGGATTTAGGCGGCCTTGATAAGTCCTGGGGCTTTCAGTTTAACAAGAATGTTGTCATTGCCGATTTGGATAATTCTCTGACCGTCCAAGTCGGAGCCGACAGCCAAAATCCTGATTATACACAGGACCTTCTGCAGTTTTATCTGAACTATAACGACATCAACCATGTCTTTCCCGAAACTTACAATCTGAAAAAAATGCTGGTCAGTTCAGCTTCCGTCATCAGCCCGGCAGATGACGCCGATGTATTGTTTCTGCCCCTGCTCAAATCGAGCCTGAATTCAGCTGCCGTCAACGCCGAATGGGCACAAAAATCTCATGACCCCAACGCGCTGCTGCGCAATTTCAAAAAAGATAAATTTACCAAAATTATCGCCGCCCACATTATCAGCAAATCGGCAGCACGCCCGTTTGAAATCATTGTCGTTGCCGATACGGATATGCTTTATGACAGCTTCTGGGCAAAATCTATCCCGATGCAGGACGGCAATTTGATTATTCCGGTTTTTGACAATGCCAATTTTGTTCTCAATTCCTTAGAAACGCTGATTGGCGGTGACAACCTGATTGGCCTGCGCGGCAAATCGGCCAAAGCCCGCAAGTTTGAACGGATTGAAAGTCTTCGCAAACAAGCACAGCAGGATTTCAAAATCAAAGAACAGGAAATCCTTGACCGTATAGACCACACCAAAGAAGGCCTGAAAGAAATCTGGGGCAAAAAAAGCTTTGAAGGCCGCGATACTTTCACCCCTGATGAATTGTCGATTATTGCCAATATCCGCAAAAAACTCGACAGCCAGCGCCTGGAACTCCGCGACATCCGCGAAAACCTCAATACCGAGATTAAGCAGATTGATACACTGGTGAAATTTTATAACATCTACGCCATTCCCCTGCTGATTCTGCTCGGGCTTATTGTCTATGCCCTGTTGACAAGACGCGGCAAAAATCCCGACAACAGCCGCACGCCTTTTTATAACCGCCAGATTCTCTATCTGACTCTCGGCGCATTTGCCCTGCTCGGCCTCGGCATTGCCGCGGTTTATTTCGGCAACCGCCAGGAAATCGATTCTTATGAGGGCAAACCGTTCTTCCCCAAACTGGCCGAACAAATTAATCAGGTTGATAAAATCACCCTGACCGGCCACGATAAAACGCTGCGTTTTTATAAAGAAGACAATCTCTGGAAGCTTGAAGGTGCGCCGCATCTGCTGGTTTTGCAGGACCGTATGCGCAGCTTTTTGAGCGCGCTGCTTGAAGCCCGCTATTATGAAAAGAAGTCCGACAAAGCCGAAAACCTGTCAAAATTCGGCCTGCAGCCGGTAACGGCCGACGGCTCGCCCAATATCCGCGTTGACCTGCAAAATGCGGAAGGAAGAAATCTGCAGAGCTTTGAAGTCGGCAAATATGACATTGAAATCGGCCGCGGCACCCGCGCTGCCTACATCAAATTTGACAACCAGTTCCAAGTCTGGCTGGCCGCCATTGAGCTGATTGACTTGTCAACCAATCAGAAAGAATGGACTTTCAGCCGCCTGTGGGATTTGCGTTTCGGGCGCTTTTTGAGTTTTAACCATATCACCAATATCGATACTCTCGCCAATCTGGCCAAGTATATGCTCAATACCGAGATTTTAAGCACCGCGGACAAACTGGAAAATCCGCAACAGCTGTTTGTAATTGACTTGCAGGTTGAGGGAAACGAGAAAATAAAACTTTCATTTTTGCAAAAAGAGAGTAAATATTTTGTAACTTATGACTTTGCCTCAACGCCGAAAAATCCTGAGTTGAAGAATTTTGCGGCTTATATGAGCGGCAATTTCTACGAAATATCAAAAACAGCCATGGAAAAAATCAAAAATGTCGTTGAACCCCAAATACCTGACCGCGGAACAAAAAAATAAACTCAAAAAATCAGCAACTGCCGCCAGCCTGACTTTGTCAATCTGCCTCTGCCTGCTGAAAACTTTCGGCGCTTTATATACCGGCTCTCTGGCTGTGTTGTCGTCAATGATTGACAGTTTGACCGATATTTTTGCCTCGGCGGTCACCGTCATTGCCGTCAGGTTTTCTTCTCAGCCGGAAAGCTACTATTTCCGCTACGGCTATGGCAAGGCCGAAGCTATTTCAGCCCTCATACAGTCGGCTTTTATCGCCGGCTCGGGTATTTTTATCATGTATGACGGTATCAGCCGTCTGTTTTATCCGCGCCCGATTGAACAAACCACAACCGGTATTATCATCATGGTCATTGCGCTGATTTCCACTTTGCTTTTAATCAGCTACCAGCGTTATGTTACCCGACTGACGGAATCTCAGGCCATCAGCGCCGACAGCGCCCATTATACCGTCGATGTCCTGACCAATATCTCCATTATCGCTTCCCTCTTCGTGGTTAAATATTTTCAAATCAGCTGGTTTGACAGTCTGACGGCAATCATCATTTCTGCTTATCTGCTGTATAATGCTTATAAAATTGCCGCCGAAGCCATTAAAACCCTGATGGACGCCGAGCTGAGCGACGAAATCCGCAAACACATCAAGGAAGTGGTTATGGACTGCCCTTTTTCAAAAGGCATTCACGACTTGCGAACCCGCGATTTGGGCGGCCGCTACATGTTTGAGTTTCATCTGGAACTCGACGGCGAATTGTCTTTGGCTGCAGCCCATGACATGACTGATTTGGTTGAGGACAACTTGCTCGATGCTTATCCGAACTCGGTCATCATCATCCACCAGGACCCGGTCGGCATCAAAGAAGAGCGCCTTGACAACAAACTCAAAAAACCGCTTAAGAAATAAACAAAAAAGGTCCTGGGCATTCAACTCAGGACCTTTTTTTAAGATTAAGAATTATTGAAATTCTTTTTCTTCTTCGGACAATTCGCGCGCATATTGTTCAATAAATGCTTTTTTGGCCTGAAAGAAACTTTCCGCAGCGGCAACATCAACAATTTCATTACTGAAAAAGCACAAAAATCTTGCCACCAGAAAGTTAATCCAGTTTTTGTCACAAGCTGTCATCGCCTGCAGCATTTCTTGTTCAACCAAGCTCAAATCCGTCCCGGAACTGTCAAATTTAAAACGCAAAAAACAAGCATAGTTTAAGATTTTTTCAAGAACCAGCTGCTCTGTTTTCAGAGCCTGCTCCGTTGTGTCTTCAACCATTTCCTGAAGCATTTTAATCGCATCTTCCAATTCGTCAAAACAGGCAACATAGCGCATATGCTCGGCAATTTTGTTTTCCTGCAGTCTTGCGTATTGGGCAGCCATTTCTTTGATTTGCGCCGGATCTTTAAAAAGCCATTCAAGCTCTTTTTCAACCGCTTCCGTCCGCAAAAAAGCCAAACCGCTGCAACAATCGCTGAACAAATCGACAAAAGCACCGATTTCTTTATCGTCCAATTCCGCTTTCAAAGCTTCAACATTTTTTTCTGACAACCGGCATAAATTGATACGGTTCCAGATTTCAAGTTTCAATTCGTTTCTGGTCATAAATCCATTTTTTTAATAATTAATAACAATAAGAAAACCCCGCCTCAACTTCACAGCCTAACGCGGGGGGCGTAACTAAAAAATGTTACATTACAAAACATTATCTTTCAGACAAAAGCGCCAGCGACGCCCGTCTTTTATCAAACAGCCGTCTCAATTGCTCCACATCGTTGACATAACAGATAAACAGAGCAAAAACCTCCATTGCCGTAAAAACGATTTCGTCTTCACAATCTTCCAGAGAATCAAGCAAAAAGCCTTCATTAGTCCGCAGACGAACTTCTGCATTGTCCAATTTTTCAACATATCGGCCAACGTCCGTGCTCAGCTCGCCGCCACTGTATTTATCTCGGCTGTCAAACAGGCGGATTGTATCCAGCAGCGCCGCAGCATAATCTTTCAGCTTAACGAATTTATCATCTTTAAGATTTGTCAGCAGCTCGATTTTTTTAACGGCAATAAACATCGCCATTGAGGCGGCTTCATCAGCATCGAGATTATATTTTTCAATGATTCGGCGGTCAAAAGACTTTCCCAAAAACAAATATGAATCTTCATGGCCTGACAACAAAGTTTTAATTGCCGCAGCTTTTTCTGTTCCATATTCTTTTACAATCTCAACGGATAATTCTTGTGAAATTTTAGCACCTTTAAGAGTTTTCCAAATTTCGGCGCGCAGTAAATTTCTCATAAATAATTTGTTTTTTTAATTAATAAACTAATTCC
>URWU01000018.1 GCA_900551585.1 uncultured Alphaproteobacteria bacterium
TTTTAACGCCATCACCATATTTTTGTTTCCAAGTTTTTGTTTTAATTTTTGCTGCAGCTTAATGTTAAAACAGATTTAGGAACTTGCTGCAATTAACTTTATTGTTTAACTAAATTTTTGATTTTTGTAAAACGGTAAGCAGGGAAAAAAGAAAGCTTTCTGTTTTGAGCGGAGTCATTGGCAAAGGTATCAATTCCCGAGCTTCTTATCCGCGTTTGCCCCGAATTCAGAACTCTTAAAATTTAATTGATTGCCGGATTGTTGAGCTTTTGGCAGTTGCAATCCCTAAGTTCCCAAATTTGTGTTAAGATTTTTCGGTTCTCTTTCTGGCGATTTATGAACCGTACTGTTAAAAAAAGCTTTGCGCAGCAAAAGCCGTTCACAAGATAAGCGTATCTCGGGAACTTTAACACCAGCAAAAAAATCTGACTCTGTTTGGGTTTTAAGAGACGTATTGTCAACATAATGGTATCGGCCGGTTCAAGCGTGAATACCGATACATCATTTTTAAATGTTACGAGCAAAAGAGAGCCTCTGTGAAGAGTCTCTCTTTTTTTTGCTGCAATTTACATTTGACTCCGCGTTTTTCTTGTATTAAAGTTAGCGCAGTTTTAATCAAATTTATAAGAAAAAGATGTTCAATTTATTCATACATTCCGTTCTTTCTCATATTATCCCTTAGGGGATTCATCTTTTTATACATAAAAAAACAAGTTTTCCAATCACAATAAAACCATTCAAATTTAGGGTATTTGTCAATGTCTAAATACTATGCTGATGTAAAGGCTAAGCCGGACTTCGTGGAAGTCGAAAAAGAAGTTCTCAAATTTTGGGAAGAAAATAACACTTTTGAAAAATCTGTTCAAAACCGTGACGGCGCTGCAGAATTCGTTTTTTATGACGGTCCTCCGTTTGCCAACGGCACGCCGCACTATGGCCATATCATGGTTTCTTATGTCAAAGATGTGGTTGCCCGCTACCAGACAATGAACGGCAAAAAGGTTGAACGCCGTCTGGGTTGGGACTGCCACGGTCTCCCTGCCGAAATGTCTGCCGAAAAACAACTGGGCGTTTCCGGCCGCAAACAGATTGAAGAATTCGGCGTTGAAAAGTTTAATGATTTCTGCCGCTGCGATGTTTTGAAATATTCCGGCATTTGGGTTGATATGTTCAAACGTATCGGCCGCTGGGTAGATTTCAACCATGATTACAAAACCATGGATTTGTCTTTTATGGAAAGCGTTATCAACAACTTCAAACAGCTTTGGGAAAAAGGGCTGGTTTATGAAGATTACCGCGTTCTGCCTTATTCCTGGGCGGCTGAAACGCCGTTGTCAAACTTTGAGGTCAATCAGGGCTATCAGGACAAAACCGACAATGCGATTACCGTCATGTTCAAACTTGAAAACGGCATGAATGTTTTGGTTTGGACCACCACGCCTTGGACTTTGCCGTCAAACCTTATGCTGGCTGTCGGTTTGGATATCGACTATGCCGTTATGGAAGAAAACGGCCAGAAATATCTGCTGGCTCAGGCGCTGCTCGGCCGCTACAAAAAGCAGCTGGAACACGCTGTTCAGGTCGGCACGATTAAAGGTAAAGACTTGGTCGGTTTGAGCTATGAACCGATGTTCCCGTATTTCAAACATTTAAAAGAGCAGGGCGCTTTCCGCGTTTTGAGCGGTGAGTTTGTTTCGACCGAAGACGGTACCGGCGTGGTGCATATTGCTCCGGGCTTTGGTCAGGACGACTTTGAAGCCTGCCGCGCTTATAAAGAAGATTTTCCGGTTGTCTGCCCTGTTGACGAAGCCGGCAAGTTTACGGCCGAAGTTCCTGATTATCAGGGCAAACAGGTTTTTGAAACCAATGAGCCGATTATGCAGCTTTTGAAAGAGAAAGGCATTCTGGTCAAAAAAGAGCAGTATACCCACTCTTATCCTTTCTGCTGGCGGACAGATACCCCGCTGATTTATAAAGCCATGTCCAGCTGGTTTGTCAAAGTAACAGACTTCCGTGATGACATGGTCAAAAACAATCAGCAGATTAACTGGGTACCGGATCACATTAAAGACGGCCGCTTCGGCAAATGGCTGGAGGGTGCCCGTGACTGGTCGATTTCGCGCAACCGTTTCTGGGGAACGCCGATTCCGGTTTGGAAATCGGACAATCCGCAGTTTCCGAGAATTGATGTCTTTGGTTCTGTTGCCGAGATTAAAGAAAAAACCGGTATCGAAGTCACCAATCTGCACAAACCTTATATCGACGATGTGGTTTATCCGAACCCGGATGACCCGTCGGGCAAAACCATGATGCGCCGCGTCGGCGATGTCTTTGACTGCTGGTTTGAATCCGGCTCAATGCCTTATGCGCAGGTTCATTATCCTTTTGATAACAAAAACTGGTTTGAAAACCATTTCCCGGCTGATTTTATTGTTGAAGCAATGGACCAGACCCGCGGCTGGTTTTATACACTGACGGTTTTGGGAACTGCTTTGCATAATAAACCGGCTTTCAAAAACTGTATCTGCACCGGCCTGCTGATGGCTGAGGGCGGTCAGAAATTGTCTAAACGTTTGAAAAACTATCCTGATCCGAACGAAGTCTTGGAGACAATCGGTTCTGATGTTTTGCGCTGGTTCCTGGTTTCTTCTCCGGTTTTGAAAGGCGGCAACTTAGCCGTAGACAAAGAGGGTAAAGAGATTGCCAAAGCTGCCCGCGTGGCTCTGATTCCGTTGTGGAACGCTTTCTACTTCTTTACGCTTTATGCCAATGCCGAAGGCTATCAGGCCAAAGAAGTGTCTTCGTCAAACGAGGCGATTGACAATTATATCTTGTCCAAACTCAAACGTCTGAGCCAGATTGTTAAACAAGGGCTTGACACTTATGATGTTTCAATGGCCACAAATGAAGTTGCCTCCTTTATGGAAATTCTGAACAACTGGTACATCCGCCGCACGCGTGACCGTTTCTGGGCCGGCGACAAACAGGCCTTTGATGTGCTTTATACCGTTTTGGTCAATCTGAGCAAAATTTTGGCACCGTTAATGCCTTTTGTCTCGGAATATGTTTTCAAAACTTTGACCGGCGAAGAATCTGTCCATTTGACCGATTATCCGCTGCTCGAACAAGTCAAATTAGACGAAAAACTGGTTTCTGAAATGGACTTTCTGCAGGATTTGTGTTCTGCCGGCAAATTCATTCGTGAGGAAAAGAATCTCCGCAACCGTCTGCCGCTGCAAAGCCTGACCGTTGTCGGTGACAATTTGGGCTTCATCGGCACCCAGTATCAGGACATTATCAAAGATGAGCTGAATGTCAAAGAGGTTAAGTTGGATAATAATCTTGCCAACTATGCCGAAAAGACGGTTTATCTGTATACCCCGCTGCTGGGTAAGGCTTTGGGTAAAGAAATGGGTCCGGTTATGGGCGCTTACAAACAGGGCAAATGGCTGCTGAATGCCGACGGCACTCTGAGCATTGCCGGCCAGACTTTGACAACAGATTTGTTTGAAGTCCGTTTGAATATGAAAGAGGGCGTTGCCGGTCAGTCTTTTGCCGAGAACAAAGCTGTTGTCACCTTGGATACCAATGTGACTGAAGACTTGCGCCGCGAGGGCATGGCCAGAGACTTTGTCCGTTTGGTTCAGCAGCTGCGTAAGGATAAAGACTTCAACATTTCCGACCGCATTGAGCTTTGCTATGCAACGGATAATGCTGAGTTGGCCAAGGCTTTGGCTGATAATAAGTCTTATCTCTCTGAGCAGGTTCTTGCTGTCAAAATCACGGACAGCTGTTCAGACGGCACAACCGCTGATATTGAAGGAGCCAAAATCACTTTCAATGCCAAGGTCAGCAATGCCAAAGTTGCATAACCAGGAAACTGATTAATCACCATGCCGCAGAGATTGTTCTGCGGCATTTTTTTGTTTTATTTCTGCTTTTTTGCAACCGTCGGACTCATTATTTATTAACCAATCTTGTCTAAGATAATCAATAAATGTGCCGAAACTGTTACAAATATATGACATCTAGCCGTATTGGACAAAAACTATTGTTTTTTTCTCGAAAATAGGCTATGATGTAACAAATATAAGTTTACCCGGAGTGTGAAATTATGGCTGAAAATAAAATGACTTTAGACGAAGCAATGAAACTGGCAGGCGGTGATTACCAGGCGATTGATAATGCACAGCTTGCAGAGATGAATCAGGTATTTGCCAACTCTTTCACGGCACAGGACGGTTCTTATACCGATGATGTCAAATTTGCCGCCAATTCCATGCAGCTTGAAGCGGAAGAGCGTATCCAAAAACTGGAAAAAGTAGATAATTTTGAACCGAGCGAAATTGACGGAATTATTGCTTTGGCAGACTCTTTGGGCTTTTCGTCTCCTTTGAGAGATCAGGCCAAAGCTCTGGCCGAAAAAGCGACCAAACAAAAGACCGAGCTGGAAAGCCAAAATGCGACGGCTCCGGAAAAGACAGAGGAAAATGATACTTCGGCAAATGACAACGCTCCGAAGCAGGAAACAAATGATGCTGTAAATCAGGACTCTGCTGCCCGCGAAGGTGCTGAGGCGGCCGCTTCGGCCGGAACAGCGGATACACAGCTGGACGAGAAAGATAATAAGAAAGATCCTGAATATGCCATGGGCGATGAAACATCGTCAGAAGAAGCTCCTCAGCAGGAAGAAAATTTGGAAGCAACTCAGGAAAGTACAGAAAATGCCGCTCCGGAAACGCCTGATACGCCGGCGCAACAAAATGAGGATGATAACGAAACCGAAACTGCTGATGAAGAACAGCTGCAGGCCGGTGAAAACATTCCTGAAGAACAGGCCGCTTTAGAAGCCTTTGATAAAGAATACGGCATTGATACAATGACTGAAGAACAGTTGAATAAAAATGCCGAGTTCATGGATGAGATGGACAGAACTTTTGAACCCTTTGCCCGTGACGGACAGGGAAATCTGGTTCATCCGGAATTTCAGGAGGAATTTGACGCTTACCAAAACATGGTCATTACCGATGATCAGGGTAATCCGTTGTCAGAGGAAGAACAGAAAAAAGCCAAAGAAGCCTTAAAAGAAACGGCAATGTTTGAAGCCGGTATGCTGGTCCGCGGTTGCGCCAAAGGCGATTCTCTGGAAACCCAGTATAAAGAAGCTCTGAAGTCTTCTCTGCAAAGAGCGGCCGTCAGCGTTGGTTTTGCCGCAGAAATTGCCGGCAAGCCTCTTGACCGTGAAACCATCGGCGCTGCTTTTGCCAAAGCGGCTGCTCAGGAGGGCGGAATCAGAGCAACCCAAACCGGTATTACGGCCTATGCCGGCAATACCAGCGGCGAAATGACCAAGCTCAGAGACCGTCTGAAAAATAAATTTAAAGAAATTCCCGCCGTTCAAAAGATGAGCGCAAAAATTGCCGCCTTTGATAAGAGCATGGACGACAGATACGGCAAAAAATGGAAAGTTGCCAAACGCATTGGTAACATTATTGCCAAAAGAGCTAAAAGCGTAGCAATTTATACCGCGATTGGTGCTGTTGCCGGTTCTTATGCGCCGCTGGCAATGGCCGGTTTGGCTGTTAAAAGCGGTTATGATGCCTGCAAAGGGATTCAGAAAAAAGCCGCCGCTAACGGTATGGGCTTCTGGGAATATGCAAGAAGCCACAAAGGCGAAGTTGCGATGTCGATGACAACTTCCGGTCTGGCGATTGCCGGTTCTGCCTTAGGATTGGGTGAAAGCGGCCGTGAGTTGGCCCCGGCTTTGAAAACGGCAACGCGTGTTTTGGCGATTGCTCCGAATGCCGCTAAAGCAGCTTTCCACGGAATTAAAGCTTTTGCTATCAAAAAAGGCTGGGCTAAAGGTAATGCCGAAGAAGAATTGCAGGCGGCTAAAGAGTCTTGGGACAGAACTGTTGATGCGACTATCGGTATGATTGCCGGTGCGGCACTCAACGAAGGAATTCAGGAAATGCGTGGTGATGAACCTGCTCCTGAAAACGATACGCCGGCTCACGATGCCGCCGCGGCTGCTCAGCAGATGAGTCCGGATGAAATGGCATCTGCGCTTGAACATATGGGATTAAGCCCAGATGTGGTCGATTCTATGGATCCGATAGCGATGCAGCGTTATATCGATATGCATCCGCAGGATTTTCAACACGCGCAAATGATGATACAGGATAAAGACCATGACGGCAAGCCCGATTATATGGATCCCGACCATGGCGAAGGCTGGGCAAAAGCAAACGAAACCCAGTTAGATCGCGCGATGGATGCCGACCCGAAAGGGATTAATGAAATTTTGAATGACGGCAAATGGCATTCTTCTGCCGAGCTGAAAGAAATGATGGAAAAAGGCCAGTTTAACGATGATCAGTTAAAAGCCATTCATGACCTTGCCGTCAGAGAATTTGACGAGAACGGCAAAATTATTGACGGCGATTTGAAAGCTTACTACGAAAAACTGGCTAAAGAAGCAGCCGACAATGAATTAAAGGCCGATCCTGATAAACTGCGTGTTTCCGAAGATGAAATTAACAAACCGGATATCAGCAATCAGCCGGCTCGCGGCGAACCGGAATTGACCCCGGCCGAGCAGAAGATGTATGACGCAATCTTAAATACTATCGGCAAAAATGAAGATATGACTAATCCGGAAATCAGAGCTTCTGTCGAGGGATTGGCCCGTCAGCAGTTTGAAGACGCCAGAGCTGCCATTATTGCCGGCGATGACGCCAAAGCGGCGGACATCATTTACGGGGTTCATGCGCAGGGTGAAAAAGGCGAACTGGAAACAGCCACAAAACATGAGGAAGGCGACAGCCGCCGCGTTATCAATGCCAAAGACGGTTTGGTCGAAACCAAAGAAAAACTTGATGCCGCCAAAGAGGCTCTGGCTCAAGACCCGGATAATGAAAAGCTTCAAAAAGAGGTTGCCAAACTTGAGAAAGAGTTTGATAAAGACAGCATAAAACTTGATAACCGCGAAATCAAACAGGAACGTTCTGATTTGAAAGACGAAATCAAGCAAGATAAAGAAGCTTTGAAGAGCTATGATAAAGCTCGCGAAACCATTGAGAAAAATGTCGGTCTGAGTTCGGCAGAGGTTGACAAACAACTGGCCGCCGCGGGGATTGACGTTAACAATCTGCCCAAAGATGTTGAGAACCTGCCGGATAATGTCAAAAATCTGATTGGCGCTCATAATCTCTATGATCAGGTTGATAAAAATCAGGAAGAATTAAAACAGCGCATTGCTGATAATGAAAAAGCCCGCGAAGACTTAAAAGATCAGCGCCATGATAATAAAGAAGAGCTGCGTAATGTTAAAAAAGGCAACGGTCTGAGCGATGAGGCCGAAGAAAGACTGGCCGGACAGAGCCAGTTCGGAAAAAGTGAATTGGTTGATTCTTTAGCCGGTGTTGTTCTTGAGCAAAATGTTGAACAGGGTGTTCTGCAGGAAGCTCAGATAAATGAGAATCCGCTGCAGGATAAACCTGCGGAAGCTCCGGTCTATGAAGACAACTCAGCCAAGTTGCAGGCTCAGCAGGAAGTTGACAAATTCCTCGCCGATGAAGTTGCCAAAGGCAATATGACGGCAGAAGAAGCGAAAGAAATGGCGCCGCTGCTGGTTGCCAAGGCTGAAGCCGAACATTTGGAAGAGCAGGCTAAAGAGGCTGAGCGCCAGCCGGCACAGACAGAAAAATCTGATGAAAAACCGGTAGAGAAAACCGAGACTTTAACCAAAGAACAAGAAGATCAGATTCTCAAAGATCAGGCTATGATGAGGGCCAAAATGCAGGCAAACAGTATAGGGCTGAAGCCGGGAACCGAAGCCTATGATAAATTTATGGCTGATAAAGAAGCTAATTATGAGGCATCTAAAACTTTGCGCGAAGATTTGCAAGAACAGTCAAAAGAAGAAAAGGCTCCGGAACAAACTCAGGAAAAAGCTGATGACAAGGTTGCCGCTCCCGCGCCGGAAATTGCCGAGAAAATCAGCACGGTGGTTAATAAAGCCGAGGCTCAGTTCCAGCAGGAAATCAGAGAACATACCGGAACTTCCGAAAAACTCATTCACGATGACGGGTCGACACAAGAGAAATATGCCACCAATGACGGAACCGTACGTTTAATTGTCCATGATGTTAACGGCGGAGCCACAATTTCGGCTTACTCAATGGCTGGTGACGGCTATAAGCTCAAATTGGAAGCTGACGGTACTTCGATTGCTTCAAAGACGGATATCTACGGTGTTCAAACCACGGAAACAAAAGACCCGTCAGGAAAAGTTATTGAAAGCCATCAGGAAACCAAAACCATGGAAGAAAAACTGGCTTTCCGCGAGGGCCGCTTAAATTCGATGAAACAAGACGGTTTCATGACTGACAAAGAAGTCAAAGACGCTATGGAAGCGTCACGCAAAGAACTGATGGCTGAAAAAGCCAAAGAACTGAGCGGCCGCGGTGATGTCTCTCCGACAAAGCCGGTCCAACAGACCAAACTTGACCTCACGAATGCCGGAAAAGGCAAGAGCTTGGTTGATTAAACAATCAGAGGCAGAAGAAAGCTTCCGGGTTGAGAAGCTTTCTTTTTGTTACAAATTTATGAAAATACAAAAAATCGCCCAATTTGACAAAAAATCGGTTGTTTTTTAGTGTTTTTTATGTTAGAGTACAAGCAAATTTAGAAGATATAAGGAAATTTAGGGGGATAATATGGCACGCAATTTCCAAAAAATGACAAAAGAAGAGTTGTCTCTCATCATTGAAGACGGCGATCTGAACGAACTGAATAGCGCTGATTTAAATCAGCTGCGCAATGCTGCAAAACAAGCCGGCATTCTGAGTGTTCAATTTGACAATATCCTTGGTCTGGCTATCAATAACCGAACTTATGAGGATATTAAAAACAGCAAAGATTATACTGATGAAGAAAAGGCTGTTGCTTTAGAAGCCCGCAACGAATATAACCGCGAGCTGCGCCTGACGATGAAAAATAAACATTATAACGCGGAAGAAATTCTGAGCCGTGCTGTTGTTCAGAACGGAAAATATTTCTTCCCCGGCGAATTGACAAAAGGCGAGATGGATTTCTTGACTGAATCCGGCGCTCTGCGTAAAAGTGATTTTGGCAATTCTGAAGACTATAAAGTCGGCCAGGAAAAAGAATCCAATTTAGACTCAATCAAAAAGGCAATTGCCCAAGACGCTGAAAAACGCGAGTTATTAGCCAGACTGCTCCCCTCTCTGGCCGCAAATGCCGCAAAACGCGAGGCTGCTGCTGAGAAAAATGAAGTTAAAGAAACAAAGCCGCAAACTCCCGCTATGCCTGCCGATTTGCAGAAGTCTTATGATTTTTGGAATAAGTTTAATGAAAAAAGCGCACAAAGCGGCGTAAAATTCAATATTGAGAATCTGTCAAACAAAAGCTTGCTGGTTGAAGCCGAGAAAAACGGCAAAACCATGTTCAAGGGCATTGATCACGGTTCCAAAGGCTTTGATATTGTCAAACGTGACAAATCTGTTGAACCGTATGAAATTTTTGACCTGTTGGTCAAAAAAGCCAAAACATCAAACCCCAAGACTAAAATCCGCATTAAGGATAATGTCAAAGATGATGTTATGCGCAATAAGATTTTGATTGCCTGCGCTAAAAACAATATGATTCCGGTCGGCAATCTGCCTGAAGGTTTTGATTTTGAAGAATTGAAAGCTTTAGTTAAAGACGCCAAAACCACGGAAGAAATCAACGATTTGGCCTACAGCCTGTATCAGCCGGGTGAATTTGAAATTGACGCCGGCCGTATTGAAGATAATTCTGAGGTCAGAGTTGATGATATGCGTATGTTCGGAACTCAAAATGACAATGCGGGTCACGAACAAGCAGCCCCGTCTCACAACGGCGGCAATTCCGGAAACAATAACGGCGCTGACAATAACAATCGCCGCCGCTCTTCAACAGTTATTGCTGTTCCGGTCGTGACCGGCAATAGCAACAACGGTAATGGCGGTAATAATCTTCCGACAGGCAACGCTGGTAACGGTGATAACAATCCTCCGGCGCCCCCGGCTAATTCCGGAAATAATAACGGTCATAACAACCGCGGAACATCAACAATTGCCGCAGTTCCGGTCATGACCGGCAACGGTAACAATGGCAACGGCGGTAATAATCCTCCGGCACCTCCGGCCGGCAATGGCAATAACTCCAATGCTGAGGTTAAAAAACCGGTTGTAGCTCCTAAACGGCCGTTCTGGAAAAAAGTTCGTGATGCAGCTGTAATTGCCGGTATTGGTCTCTTGAGTTTGATTGGCGTCAGAAGCTGTCAAAATCAGGAAAGATTGGAAAGAAATGTTAAAGATCTCAAAGAACAGGTTGATAAAAAGAGCTTGGCCGATTGTGAGGGTTTGAGTGCCGTTCGTGCTGATGCATATGCAAGCGGCTATAATGACGGTAAAAAAGACTGTGAAGACAGCAAAAAACCGAAAGCACCTGTTCGCAAAACGACACCGAAGAAAAAAACAACTCCGGTTAAGCCGGCCCCTGTTTATCTTCCGGGCGATACTATTAAAGGCGAGACGGTTTATATCCCGGGTGATACAATTAAACAGCCGGATATCATCATCCCCGGAAAAATTATTCAGGAACCTGATCAGATTATTCCGGCTAAGAAAGAACCTGTTGCACCGAAAGTCAAACCTTCAGGTATTCCTTTGGAAGAAGTTGATACCAGTATCAAACACGAGAAGGATTATGATTTGAATGAGGCTTTGGAGCTTGACAATCAGGGTAAAACCACCGGTAAAAAACAAGACGTTGCTCAAACAAATAAAGGTAAAACACTTGATTTGACCGGCGACAAGTTTAACACTTTGTGGCAAGTGACCCAAAATCAGAAAATACACTAAGACAACAGAGCCGCAGCTGATTGGTTGCGGCTCTTAGTTTATCTTTAGCAAAATTTAAGTTTTGCTGTGCTATAAGAGCTGAACATAAGGAGAAATCTGATGGAAAAACAAACAAAAAAATTCACGCTCGGAAATCTTAAAAAATATGCGCTGGTTGCAATTGCTTCCGTAACCTTAATGGGCGCACCGGCACAGGCTCATGCTCAGGAAAAAAATAAAGCTGATAAGGAAGTGTTCAACCTGCAAAAAGCCTCTGATCGAGATAAAGTGCTTTATGCGGCTATTGTTGATGTTCTGGCTGTCAAATTTCCGGCAGAAGAAGCCTCTTACCGTGCGGCAAAAATTATGAGCGGCATGTCTCAGTTCAACGAAGCACAGGGGAACGTTTATGTCCGCTTTATGGTTGAACAGATGATGGGCGCAGAATTTAAGGATCAGATTGAAAAAGCAAAACGCGAAGTAGACGGCCCTGCGGCCAACACGGCGGCAGAAGAGCTGAGTGATGACGCCAAAATCCGCGCCCGATTCAGCCGGAAAAACTTGCAGACAGATAACCCGGACCGGGATTTGCGCAAAGTTCAAACCAATTTCGGCGCACTTTACTACGAGCTCCAGCCGAACGGTGAAGTCAGCAATTGCGAATATGACCGCCAGGCTTTGAGTGAAAATAACCGAAGTGAAATTGCTGAAATCGGAAAAGCAATTACCGAGAATATTGATAAGCATGCTGTGCGTGCCCGCACGGCTTCAGAAAATCTGGCCTATCATGCAATTGTTGAAAATATCATCTTTCAGGATATCAAAGCCCGTCAGGCACAGGGCGAAAAAGTCTCCGGCGGCCAGGAATTTATGAAAAAATTTGAAACCAGCCTTGCTGACTTATACGGCCTTGATTTATCCGCCGACGGCAAGCTGATCAAACGTGATTATGATAAGGATAAAAAAGCAGCTCCGGCCACAACTGTAACCAAAGACAAATTCGGAACCGAAGAAAAAACGGTCACGGTTGCCGATGGTGTGACAACCACGACCACCAAGAGTGAAAAAGTCTTTAAAATTACCAGCCTCACGCCGGAAGAACTGCTTGATTATAATACTATGCTGGCCAAAATTAAGGTTTCACGCGAACTGCGCGGCCAGAATGATGCCGGAACAATGATGCTGGCACAAAATGCGTTCATGAGTTCGGAAAACCGCGATAAGCTTTTTGATATGTATGTCGGCGGTGTCAAATTCCGCGATTTGGACGATGCTTCTTTTGTGGCTTTCAATCCCAAAACCGGACAAGGAAAAATCCATGCCCGCGGCGATGTTTTGTCTCAGGCTAAAAAGCAAATCAAAAAAGCCGGCGGTATTGAAAACTTTGTTATGTCGGTTCAGAAAACCAAAACAAAAGCCCCGAAGACGACCGGAAAAATTCCGCTCAAAACTTTGGACGGCAACATTCATTAAAAATGTTTTCATTATCGCATATTGCGCATTTTAATCTTTTTTGTTGAGGACAGCCGGAGTTTTCCGGTTGTCCTTTTTCAGCCCATTTATGTTGACAAAATAGCGGAAAAGAATAATGTTAAAACATTAGAAATCTTATTGTTAAACTAAAATATATAAATTATGAAAAAGGAAGAAATAGACGTTATCGTATTGATGATTAGAAATCTGGGTATTGAGAATGAAGTAAGAGAAGCTTTGTCTTCAAATTCTGAAAAGCCTTTGCCGCAAAAAGAAAAAACATCTAACGGTTATCGTACTGTCTCTTATACACATCTCCGAGC
>URWU01000019.1 GCA_900551585.1 uncultured Alphaproteobacteria bacterium
TGGGCTCGGAGATGTGTATAAGAGACAGTAATAAGGTTTTTGCCAAGCTGAACGCTGCCGAGCGCAAAGTTTCGCTGCAGGTTTTGTGGCTGTCGATGTTTTCGCTGAGTTCTTTTTTAACCCTGAACGGTTTGGACAAGATGAGCAAAGTCAACAAAAAGAGTATCTGCAAACTGCTGCTCAATACTTATCTGGCCGGTTTGAGCGTCCTGAAAAAAAATTAGGAGGCGGGTATGGTTTATGAAGTTTACTATCGCCTGATGGCTATTCTGAATTCGCCGGAATTTTTGCAGGGCGTTTTTGACAATCGCTTTTATCTGATTTTGATGGTGATTGTGCTGACCCGTTTCAAATATGCCACTTATAACAGTATGTGGATGTGTTCGCTGGTCAATGTGCCGGGAACTATTCTGCATGAGACGATGCATTTTGTCGTCGGTTATATTCTCAATGCGCAACCGTGCAATTTTACAATCCTGCCGCGGCGCAGCGTTGACGGCGGTTATGTGATGGGGGCGGTCGGTTTTCGCAATATCACCTTTTATAATGCCGTGCCGGCGGCAATGGCGCCTCTGCTGCTTCTGCCGATTGGTTATTATGTGAATGAGATTATTCTGCCGCTTATGCCGGCGACGCTGCTGAATTATGTTTTGTATGTTCTTCTGCAAACAATCATCATTGAAAATGCCGTGCCGTCTTCGCAGGATGTGCGCGTTGCCACCTGTTCTTTTCCGGGGCTGCTTTTGTATACGGTTTTCTTCGGCGCGTTGTTCCTGATGTGGCTCGGTATGTAATCAGCGCTGGTTCTGCAGCGTTTTTAAGGCGGCTAAATCAAGGCCGGCGGTGTCATCTTCAATTTCGCAGCCGTTAACGGAGAGTTCTGCCAGTTGTCCGGCTTTCAGCCCTTTCAGCGAAGTCAGATTTGTGTAGTTGGCTTTGAGGGATTTGAGCCTGGGCGGCAAATTTTGCAAAAATGCGGCATCCAGATTATCATTGTTACTGATGTTTAGTTCTTCAAGCTGCGAATCTGCGGACAAGCCTAAGCCGTTGAAATTTGAGAAACGGGCATTGAGGCTTTTAACCGAGTTCGGAATTGTCCGTCCGGCGTCTTTGTCGAGTTGGTCGCAATGGCTGATGTCAAGCGTTTGGCATTGCGGGCAATTTTCAAGATTACCCAGCGGCATAAAAGAAAGATTAAGTTTTTCAACTTCCATTTCTTTGAAAAATTCCGGCAGGCGGTCAAATCCGCTGTTTGCCAAATTTAATTCAGCCAGTTTAATTTTGCCGTCTTCTTTTTGATAGTCCAGATTTTGGTGGCGGCAGAATTCTTCGGCGCCGGCAAATTGGAATAACTGCTCGGGAGCATGGTCAGGCAGAATATGCTCGTTGATTTTATAAATACCGTTTTGAGCTGAGCTGATTTCTTTGGCCAGTTTTTCAACGCTTTCACGAAAAGCCAGATTATATTCGCCGTAATTGCGGTTGACATGATAGATGATGTCGCCTTGCTCATTTTTGTAAGGCGTAAGCAGAATGCGGCTGATTTTCTTTTGCGGCAAATGAGAGTTTATGCCGTAAACAATAATAGCGCCTTCCGCTATGCCGTCGATGACTTTGTGATGGTTGAAATCATCGGCAGAAGTGCAGTTGCGCCAATTTTTATATTCAGATTGCGCGGCAATCTGGTGCGGATGATTGGAAACGATCAAGGTGTCAATCGAAACGGTGTCTTTTTCAATGCTGCCTTTTTGCTGGGTGAAATTGATGGTTTGGGACGAGCGGCTGTAGGAATCAAGCAGGCTGCGCAGCGAATGAGTGATTTTGGCTTCAAAATCAGGCGTATGTTGTTTGATGACCAAATCAGCCAGTTGGTGAAACAGGACTTTGTCGCCTAACGTGCGGATAAAATCATGATTAGTCTTATCCTTATTCAGCGAGCGGTTTTTGCGCAGTTCAAGCAGCGCCGGATAGTCGACATCATCAATAATCTGCATGAGTTCGGTATCGGCAAAATCAATTTGTTTATTTTGCAAAAGTTTGCCGAGTTCTACTTTGCGGCGTGAGAAAAATGCGCCGACGGAAAAACTTTGTTTATCCATTTCCAGTTTGGCTGTTTCGGGATTGTAGCTGATACGGTTGGCGGACGGCAGGGTTTCGTTAATCTGGTGAATCTGCTGCTCAATCGTCTGGTAGGCTGAAAGAGAGTTTTCAACGGCAAAATAAACGGTCGAATTTTTTTGCAGAAAATCAGGATAAGACGGGTTGACCTCACGGCGGCGTTTTAATCCCTGTTCGGCCGTATTGCGGAGTTCGTTCTTGAATTTGTCAGCGGTTTCATAAAGCTGGCGCGTGTATTTTTGCAAGCCGGAAATTCCGATGCCGGCGTCCAGCAGATTTTCAATATCCTCAATAATCGGAGCGGTATCGACATTATAATTGTTGGTGGTATTTACGGCCCGCATAATCAGAATGACGGCTTCTTTCTTTTCGGCGGGAGAAAGAGCTGCGCCGTGATGGGCGATAATCTCTTCGGCTTGTTTTTTCTGTTCCTGAAGCAGATTTTGCAGAATTTGTTTTTGCTGTTCTTTACTGAGTTGTTTCATACTTCTGCTCGATTGTTTTTTTATTAATTAAATTCAGTATAGCAGAAAATGGGATTTTGTCTACAATTGTAAAGACACAAAAAAAGCCCCGAAAATTCGGGGCTGAGAGGTCGGGGTGTTTATTTCTTTTCTAAAGCGGCAACGATTTGTTCGGTGACTTTTTTGGCGTCTCCGTAAAGCATAATCGTATTATCAGCGTAGAAGAGGGGGTTCTCAACGCCGGAATAACCGCTTGCCAGAGAGCGTTTGACAAAGAAAACCGTCTTTGCTTTTTCGACATCTAAAATTGGCATACCGTAAATAGGCGAAGAAGAATCGGTTTTAGCCAGCGGATTAGTGACGTCATTGGCGCCGATAACATAAGCGACATCCGCGGTGGCAAATTCGCGGTTGATGTCATCCAGCTCAAAAACATCTTCATAAGGAACATTGGCCTCGGCAAGCAGAACATTCATGTGTCCGGGCATGCGTCCGGCAACCGGATGAATGGCAAATTTGACCTCAACGCCGTATTTGTCATGCAGGTCTTTGGCCATCTCATGAAGGATATGCTGTGCCTGCGCAACGGCCATGCCGTATCCCGGAACGATAATGACTTTGTTGGCGTTTTCCATAATAAAGGCGGCGTCTTCCGGATTGCCGGCTTTCGCGACTTTGTTTTCAGCTTCGCCGCCGGCGTGGCCTTTTGATGTTTCGGCACCGAAACCGCCGAGCATGACGCTGGTGAGCGAGCGGTTCATGGCTTTAACCATGATATAAGACAGAATAGCTCCGCTGGCGCCGACGATTGAACCGACAATAATCAGCAGAACGTTGTTCAGCGAAAAACCGATACCAACGGCTGCCCATCCGGAATAAGCGTTCAGGACCGAGATGACAACCGGCATATCGGCACCGCCAATCGGCAAGACCAGCAGAAAGCCGAGAACAATTGCCAAAGCGGCAAGAATATAGAACAGGTCGCGGTCTCCGTTGAGGCAGAACCAGACACAAACGGTGATTGTGGTGATTGCCAGCAGCAGGTTTAAGAACTGTTGTCCGGGGAAGGTGAGTGCTTTGGCGGAAATTAAGCCCTGCAGTTTGGCAAAGGCAATCATTGAACCGGAGAAAGCCAGAGCGCCGATTAACATGCCGACCGAGGTTTCAATCCAAGTTTGTGATCCGGCCAAAATCTCGGCCATAGAAATAAAGACGGCCGACAAACCGCCCAAACCGTTGAAGGCGGCAACCATTTGCGGCAGAGAAGTCATTTTGACTTTGAGGGCGCTGTAAGTACCGATGGCGCCGCCGATTAAAATGGCTTGAACAATCCAATGATATTCGCTGACCAGCGGCGAATACATCGTAACGATGATGGCAATTGCCATGCCGAGCATGCCGAGGACATTGCCGCGGCGCGCGGTTTCCGGCGAGGCCAGTCCGCGAATCGACAAGATAAACAGAATGCTGGAGAGGAGATAAGAAAAAGACAGAAAGCTATAAGACATTATTTTTTCTCCCCATCAGAAATTTTAGGCATTTTTTTCTTTTTGAACATCAGCAGCATACGATGCGAAACGGCAAAGCCGCCGAAGATGTTGATTGCGGCCAGGCCGACGGCAATCAGACCCAGATATTTCGAGGTATCCATGGTGTTGACGCCGGCGGTAATCAGCGCACCGACAATAACAATGCCGGAAATGGCGTTGGAGACACTCATCAGCGGCGAATGCAGTGCCGGAGTAACGCCCCAGACGACAAAATAGCCGACGAAGCAGGCCAGAGTTAAAATTGTTAAAAGCGTCCAGATATCTACCATTTTACGACTCCTGTCAGTTTGCCGTCTTTGCAGACGCAGGTGTTGCGGATAAGTTCATCATTAAAATTGAAGACCAGTTTTTGTGTTTCCTGATTGTACATCGGGGTTAAAAAGTTGAGAATGTTTTTGGCAAACAGCGAGCTGGCCGAATATGGGACTTCGGAAGCCAGATTGGAATTGCCGATGACTTTGACGCCGCTGATAACGACGGTTTCCTCGTTTTTGGAACCCTCGACATTGCCGCCGGATTCTGAAGCCATGTCAACGACAACCGACCCTTCAGGCATGTCTTCCAGCATTTCTTTGGTTATCAGTTTTGGTGCCGGGCGACCGGGAATGAGAGCGGTGGTGACGGCGATATCGGTGATTTTCAGTTGTTCGGCAACGGCCTCGCTTTGTTTTCTTTTGTAAGCATCTGAGGTTTCTTTGGCATAACCGCCTTCGGTCTCAAAACTTTCGTCGGTTTTGACCTCGAGGAAGCGGCCGCCCAGAGATTCAACCTGTTCTTTAACTTGCGGGCGCACGTCGGAAGCATATACCTGAGCTCCCAGGCGTTTGGCTGTGGCAATTGCCTGCAACCCGGCGACTCCGGCGCCGAGAATCAGGACTTTGGCCGGCGCAATCGTTCCGGCGGCGGTCATCATCATCGGCACGGCTTTATCAAGAGCGGCAACGGCGTCAATGACGGCTTTGTATCCGGCGAGGTTGCTCTGAGATGATAAAATATCCATCGACTGGGCGCGGGAAATGCGCGGCATTAATTCAAGAGCAAAGCATTGCAGTTCCAGTTTGGCAAATTTTTCCAAGCGCTCCTTGCTGGTCAGAGCCTTAAAATTGGCAATGATTGTTTGTCCGGCGTGCAGATATTTATCTTCTTCCGGCAGCGGCGCCCAGATTTTGAAAATCATATCGGCGGCTTTGTAAGCGTCTTTGGCCGAGGAGACGATTTTGGCTCCGGCGGCGGCATAGGCTTCGTCTTTGAAGCCGGCGTTAAGTCCGGCGCCTTTTTCAACCAGAATTTCGGCATCCCATTTTTTCAGGCGGCTGACAACTTCCGGCGTGGCGGCGACGCGCTTTTCACCTTTTTTCAATTCTTTAACAACGGCAATAATCATTAGTGACCCTTTACTGTTTTTTAAGATGATTCAGAGTTTATACTAATATAAGGTTTTAGAAAGTTATATACAATAGGGCTGCTTAAAAATGAAACAACTGTGGACGCTGTTCAGCGTTTTCTTCAAAATCGGACTATTCACTTTCGGCGGCGGCTATGCCATGCTGCCGCTTCTTCAGGATGAACTTGTCAAAAAACGCAAGTGGGCAACGGATGCCGAATTGCTTGATTATTATTCAATCGGGCAATGTACGCCGGGGATTATTGCCATTAATGTCGCCACTTTTATCGGCTATAAGCAGAAAGGCAAGCTTGGCGGCTGTGTATCGACTTTGGGAATGGTGACGCCGTCGCTGATTATTATCGGCTTGATTGCCAGTATTCTCGGAAAATATATGGATAATCCGTATCTTGCTTATGCTTTTGCCGGTATCCGCGTTGCCGTGACGGCTTTGATTTTTGATACGCTTATCGGCCTTTGGAAAAAAGGAATCGAAGACAAAAAAGGGCTGGCGATTTTTCTGGTCAGCGTTTTGCTGCTGTTGCTGTTCAATCTGTCGGCAGTGTGGATTGTCATCCTTGCGGCGTTGAGCGGGGTGGTTATCCGCAAACAAGCGGCTTGCCCGAAGGAGAATGATGAATGATTTATTGGCTGTTGTTTTATGAATTTTTCAAAATCGGGTTATTTGCCATCGGCGGCGGTTTGGTAACCGTCCCGTTTTTGTTTGATTTGGCAGAGCATTATCCGTGGTTTGACGCTAAAGATTTGGCTGATATGATTGCTATTTCCGAATCGACGCCCGGGCCTTTGGGCGTTAACATGGCTACTTTTGCCGGTTTTAAAACCGCCGGAGTTTTGGGGTCGCTTTGCGCGACTTTCGGTTTGGTTCTGCCTTCGGTGGTGATTATCATCATTCTCTCAAAACTCTTGAAGAAGTTTCGCGACAATCAATGGGTCTGCAGCGTGCTGGCGGGAATCCGCCCGGCGGTGATTGCGCTGATTTTGTTTGCCGGAATCGAGATTGCCAAACTGGCGATTGTTGACTGGAAAACAGCCGTGATGTTTGCGGCTTTTTGGACGGCTATCCATTTTTACAAAAGAAGCCCGATATTCTATATTATTATATCGGCCGTTCTGGGAATTGTTTTGAAACTTCCGTAAAAAAAGCCTCTCAATCGAGAGGCTTTTTTGCCGGGATAACGGCTTAAATATCCAAAGCTTTTTTGTAAGTTTCCAACAGATATTCCTGCTCGTCGCGGTCGGCGGCGTTCATCTTGCGCAGTTTGATAATCGTGCGCATGATTTTGACATCAAAACCGGCAGATTTTGCTTCGGCGTAAATGTCGCGGATATCTGAACCCAGAGCCGCTTTTTCTTCTTCAAGGCGTTCAATTCTTTCAATCAAAGAACGAAGTCTGTCAGCAGCAATGCCGCCGACTTCGGTAGAGGTAGTTTCTTCACTCATTTTAGTTCTCCTGTTAGGTCTTGTTTTTATTGGCGAAAGAATAGCAAGCCGATAAATTTTTGACAAGCAAAATCTTTTCTGCGTAAATCTTGCCAAAATAAGATGTTTTTAACTTTTTTAGGTTTATATTGCAGACAATGAGTAATTTAAATATACGAAAGGTATAAATATGCCGCTGAAAACTAAAACTAAAATTCTAGCTACTATCGGACCGTCTTCTGCTACTAAAGAGCAGATTGAAAAGCTGATTGATGCCGGTGCCGATGCTTTCCGTGTTAACTTTAGCCACGGAACCCATGAGGAGCATAAAGAGCGTGTTGCCATCATTCGTAAGCTTGAGAAAGAAAAAGGCCGCTATATTTCTATTCTGGCAGATATGCAAGGTCCGAAGTTGCGTGTCGGAACCTTTATCGGTGCCGGTGTCGACTTGAAGGAAGGCCAGAAATTCCGTCTTGATTTGGATCCGGCTCCCGGCAATGACCAACGTGTCAACCTGCCGCATAAAGAAATTTTTGCCGCTTTGAAACCCGGCGACCGTCTGTTGTTAAATGACGGTAATATTGTTTTGAATGTTGATGACTGCGGTGCCGATTATGCTGATACGACTGTTGTCGTTCCGGGTTTTTTATCGGCTCATAAAGGTGTGAACCTGCCCAATACGCAATTGCCGATTTCTGCAATTACCGAAAAGGACCGCGAGGATTTAAAATTTGCTTTGAAACTCGGTGTTGACTGGATTGGCCTGTCTTTTGTTCAAACCGCAGAAGATGTCCGTGAAGCGCGCCGTTTAATCGGTGATAAAGCATGGCTGATTACCAAGCTGGAGAAACCGAGCGCCATTGACGAGCTGGAAGAGATTATCAAATTGTCGGACGCCGTCATGGTGGCCCGCGGTGATTTGGGTGTCGAATGCCCGATTTATACCGTTCCGGTTTTGCAAAAACGCATTGTGACCTGCTGCCGCAAATATGCCCGTCCGGTTATTGTGGCAACGCAAATGCTGGAATCGATGATTAATAATCCGACTCCGACGCGAGCCGAGGTTTCCGATGTGGCAACGGCTGTTTATGACGGTGCCGATACGGTTATGCTGTCGGCCGAAACGGCAGCCGGAAAATATCCGGTTGAAGCGGTTAAAATGATGAATAATATTATTCAGCAGGTTGAAGCCGACCCGTTGTTCTATACCCTGATGCAAAATTCGCGTCTGCATCCCTGCTGCGGCGGTGAAGCCGACTCAATTACTTTTGCGGCCAGCGAAATCGCCAATGTTTTGGAGAGCGTCTCGGCGATTATCACTTATTCGTCTTCCGGCTTTACCACGCTGTTAACCGCCCGCGAACGTCCGAATCTGCCGATTTTGGCAATAACGCCCGATGTTGAAGTCGCGCGCCGCATGGCTCTCGTCTGGGGTGTTAAAAGCTTTATAAATAAAGAAAGCTTCAAGAGTTTTGATAAAGCTGAAAATGTTGCTATCAGAATAGCAACGGAAAACGGTTTTGCCGAATCGGGTGATCATATCATTATTACGGCCGGTTTCCCGCTTAATACCAAGGGACGGACTAATATGCTGCATACGGTCTATATTCCATAGCAAAGTTGTGGCAATATGTATAAAAAATACGCCGATGGATTCCATACGGCGTATTTTTTTCTTGGAGTTTAATCGGGCGAAAAAAAACCCGCCTGAAAACAGCGGGCTTTAATCTTTTACTAAAACGATATTCAACAGATTATCCCTGGCGAGCTTTGAGCTTCGGGTTTTTCTTATTGATAACATAGACGCGGCCTTTACGACGAACGATTTTGCAGTTCTTGTCGCGTACTTTTTTAGTTTTCAATGAGCTGTAAACTTTCATTTTTTTTCCTTTTCATAAACAGTTGACCGCAACTTATGATAAATCTCCGCCTTTGTCAACCATAATTTATATATCCATGGTAAAAAAGTAAGATAACTTTTGCATTTTGCGGCGTTTTTTTATAAACTCAGGCCAATATCTTAAATCATGGAGATTTTAATGTTCAAAAAACTGCTCATCTCAGCTCTTGTCGTTTTGTTTCAGGTGACTCCTGCCGCGGCGCAAATGTCATATCTTGATGAAATGCGGGCTCTCGGAACTGTTGCCGGCCAGGGAATGGCCTGCAGAGCTTCGCTTTATGACAAATATGAGATGTTGGCGCGGGCAATTATGCTGACCAAAGCTCCGAATCAGAAAGTTCTTCAGGACGGGATTTATGCTTATAATTCTGCCAAGGCCGATACTTATTTGGCCAAACAGCGCGACGGCGGTTATTTATGCGGCGAAATTATCAATCTCTTCAACCGGCAGGAAATTTTTCAGATTACGCTTTATGAAGACGGAACGCTGAAAATGCCGGACGGTAAAATTATTACGCCGAAGAATCCTTATGACGCCAAGCAGATTTATAAGCGCAACGACAAAATGCAGAATAATCTGCAGGAAGTCTATGCCGGCAGTGTTGAAAAAGCGCAAAGCAAAATGCAGGCTGCCAAAGTTGAGCCGCCCGCCGCAGATTTTGATCCCAACCGGCCTTTAGTCTTGCAGGCCGAGCCGGCTGACGGGCGCCGGGTTCGTCAGGTTCCGGTCGCCAATGATGTTCCGCCATCGACAATCGGCCATATTTCGCGCCGTTCTTCCCGTTGATAAAAGCCCGAAAATTCGCGGCTTGCATAATTGCAATTTGCCTGTATACTCAACGCCAGTTAATTTAATCAGATGGAGATAGGAATGCCTGCGTATCAATATGTATATGTAATGCAAAATTTAACCAAAGTTTTTCCCGGCGGCAAAGAGCTGTTTAAGGGGATTACCCTGTCGTTTCTGCCCGGCGCCAAAATCGGCGTTCTGGGTGTGAACGGTGCCGGTAAATCTACCTTATTGAAAATTATGGCCGGGGTCGACAAAGATTTCAACGGCGAAGCTTGGGCTGCCGAGGGTGTTAATGTCGGTTATCTGGAGCAGGAGCCCAAACTTGATCCGTCTAAAAACGTGATGGAAAATATTATGGACGGTCTCGGAGAAACCCGTGATTTGTTAAAGCGTTTTGAAGAAGTCTCGATGAAATTCGGCGAAGAAATGACTGATGATGAGATGAACGCTCTGATTGACGAACAGGCCGAGCTGCAGGAAAAAATTGATGCCTGCAACGGTTGGGATTTGGAACGGACCATTGAAATTGCCATGGATGCTTTGCGTTGTCCGCCGGCTGATGCCGATGTTACCAAACTCTCGGGCGGTGAAAGACGCCGTGTGGCTTTGTGCCGTTTGCTGCTGCAAAAACCGGATATGCTGCTTCTTGACGAGCCGACCAACCACTTGGATGCCGAATCGGTAGCCTGGCTGGAAAAACACCTGCAGGAATATAAGGGAACCGTTGTTATGGTTACCCACGACCGTTACTTCCTTGATAATGTAACCGGTTGGATTTTGGAACTTGACCGCGGTCAGGGTATTCCTTATGAAGGAAACTATTCTTCGTGGCTGTCACAAAAGCAAAAACGCCTGGAGCAGGAAGCCCGTGAAGAATCTGCTCGTCAGAAAACTTTGGCCAACGAGTTGGAATGGATTCAGAAAAATCCCAAAGCCCGTCAGGCAAAATCCAAAGCCCGTATTAATGCTTATGACGAGTTGCTGAATGCCGCTACCAAAGATAAAATTACGCAGGCTTATATTAATATTCCGATGAATGAGCGTTTGGGCGATTTGGTGATTGAAGCCAATAACATTTCCAAAGCTTATGGTGAAAAAGTATTGATTGACGATTTGTCTTTCAAAATTCCCAAGGGAGCGATTGTCGGTATTATCGGTCCGAACGGCGCCGGAAAAACCACTTTGTTCCGTATGATTACCGGACAGGAACAGCCTGACAACGGTACAATCCGCATCGGTGATACGGTTGAACTCGGTTATGTTGACCAATCCAGAGACAGCCTTAATCCGGATAAGAATGTTTGGGAAGAAATTTCTGACGGTCTGGATATGCTGGAACTGGGCAAAAAGACAATTCCGTCGCGCGCTTATGTCGGCCAGTTCAATTTTAAGGGCGGTGACCAGCAGAAAAAAGTCGGCCAGTTGTCCGGTGGTGAACGCAACCGCGTCCATATGGCAAAAATGCTCAAAAAAGGCGGCAATGTTATCCTGCTTGATGAGCCGACCAACGATTTGGACGTTGATACCCTGCGCTCGCTGGAAGAAGGTATCATGGCTTATCCCGGCTGTGTTCTGGTAACCTCGCATGACCGCTGGTTTTTAGACCGTCTGGCCACGCATATTTTGGCTTATGAAGGTGAAGGCCATGTCGAATGGTTTGAAGGTAACTTTGAAGAATATGAAAAAGACAAGCGCCGCCGTCTCGGTGATGAAGCCTGTAATCCGCATAGGATGCGCTTTAAGTCACTGACACGGTAGCGATAAGATAGAATTCGCTCTGTGGGTAACTAATACAGATTTTGCGGGCTGAAAGTTTCCTCACGTACGGGTAGTGTACGCTCCGGTACTTTCACCCTGAAATCTTATTATTTCCCTCACATATCGAATTCTATCCGCTCTCGTTCTTATATATTTTTGTCATTGCGAGGAGGACATTTATGTCTGACGCGGCAATCTAAATGAAAAAAGAGATAGTCTTAAATGACTATCTCCTTTTTTTTGTAGCGTCTGGCAGAACTGCGGTATTTATCGCAGACATCTTGGATTTTTGAAAAAGTTGAGTGTCCTATCCAATACCATGAGTTGCCCTTTTGTCCCATTTTGCCGCCGAACCGAGCTTTTAACAAAGAACAGATTTTCCAGCAGCCGACATAAGCGACCCTTGGTCCGTTGGGGAGTCCGTAATTGATGTCATCGGAAATTTTACGGCCGATTTCAAGAATCATTTGGCTTAAATCTTGCGGCGGAATGCGGATGATATAATTCTTTTTTTCCTGCCGGATAAGTTTGTTGATTTGTTCAATGCTTGCAAAACCAAGCCAAAACCACCAATGCTCGATGATATCAATCCGGCCGCCGAATTTTTCTTTTAAATGATTGCATTGTTTGAATGTTCCGATATAGCAAGTCGGATTTTCCCGCCCTGAAGTGATAATCACGCCAAAAGCCCTTTGGGCACAAATATGCGGGATAACTTCATCTATATCGTCGCGCCGGTCAAAAGGCCTGATTTTTTTGTGCCATTCAAAATATGCATTCGCAACGTCGCTTAAGATTTTTTCTTTATGTTTTTCTTCCATGATAATAATATTTAAAACTGTCTCTTATACACATCTGACGCTGCCGAC
>URWU01000020.1 GCA_900551585.1 uncultured Alphaproteobacteria bacterium
CTAGTCGTCGGCAGCGTCAGATGTGTATAAGAGACAGACCCAATTTCTAGGACTTATCACCATGTTTGTCAGCTTGAATAAGAAGTTTATTTATACGATTGCATTCTTCTTTCTGTTTACCGCCGTTTTGTTTATCTATACTTTTTATATTATTTACGGAATCCGCTTCCAGGAAGAGCAGAAGTCAACGCTGACCCGTAATCAGCAATATCTGGAAATGCTCAGTGAAAATAACATATTGCGCAAGGAAATCCGCGCGATAATTGAAAATAACCCCAAACTGAACATAAGTGATTTTCTGAAAAAAGAAGTTCTGGCAGACAATCTTGAAGAATCAATCCTGCAAACAACCATCAGCAAGGAAAAGAAACGTACCGAAGAACTGATGAAAAGCTACGAAGACCGCTATTCAACCGTCAAAGAAGGAATAAGGATTATCAGCGCCAGCTCCATTTTGATTGTTCTGGCAATCGCTTTGCTGTGGTTCCTCATGCGGCGGTGGATTTTGGCGCCTCTGGACAAGCTGTCACTCGTCAGTGAAGAAGTTTCCAAAGGTAACCTCGGCAGCCGTATCGAGCTTGAAAAACAACATATTTTCTTGGATGAGATTGATATCTTATCCGAAACCTTTAATAAAATGTTGGATAATCTGCAAGCCAGTATTTTTGAAATTAAAGAAAAAGAAAAGTTCCTGCAATCTTTGATTGACGGAATCCCCGATGGCCTGCGTGTCATTGACCAGGATTATAATATCATCGTTGCCAATAAAGAATATTATAAACAAATCGGCCGTCACAAAAGCTGCCAGAAATGCTATGAAGCGTCACAGGGATTAAATGAGCCCTGCTCAAAAACCATGTTCAGCTGCCCGCTTCACGAAATCTGCACCAATAAAAAATCCAATGTCCGCGTTGTGCAGCAATTCATCAATCACCCTAACCGCCATTTATCCATTAATGCCGCCCCGCTTAAGCTTAATGACAAGCTTCTGGTCGTTGAGGTTATCCGCGATTTAAGCGATGATATTAAGTTCTCGCACCAGCAGAAATTATCTTCTCTCGGCTTCATGGCCACTTCCGTCGCTCATGAAATGAAAAACCATTTAGGCTCCGTCAGAATGATTATGGAGCGTATGCTTGATAAATATTATCAGGATAAAGATGATAATAATGAGGAGAAAAAACTGCTGGCGCTGATTTATAATCAGATTGTCGAATGCATTAACGTTCCGGAACGTCTTTTGAAGCTTTCCAAATTCTCCAGCGATGAGTTCAAAGATATCAAATGCATTGACAATATCAAAGATGTTATCGCTCTGCTGGATTATGAGGCCAAACATAACGGCATTGTCATTGAGCTCACTCCGGAACAAAGCGATGTTACAATCAAAGGTTCGGAAGCCGATTTCAAAATGGTTATCGTTAATTTGATTCTGAATGCCATAAAGGCCATCAAAACCAACGGCACCATTAAAATTGACGTATCGGAAACAACCAAGAACACCATTATCAAAGTCATTGACAACGGCAGCGGTATCAGCAAAGACAAACTGACCCGTATTTTTGAGCCTTTTTATTCCGACGGCAAAGACACCCGTATGGGCGGCACCGGACTGGGCTTGTCGATTGTCAAATCGATTGTTGAAAAGTTCAAAGGCACGATTGCCGTCAGCAGCGAATTAGACGTCGGAACCTGCTTTACCCTCAAGTTTCCCCGCGACACTAAAAAATAACATTGCAAAAATAAATTTATCGCGTTATATAGGAAACAATAATAAAAAAACAGAGGATTATTTTATGAGTAAAGAAGAACTCTTGGAATTGACCGGTGAAGTGATTGAAAAACTGCCTAACGCCATGTTCCGTGTAAAATTAGAAAACGGCGTTGAAATTTTGGCTCACACTGCCGGCAAAATGCGTAAATTCCGCATTAGGGTCATGGTCGGCGATAAGGTCGATATTGAAATGACTCCGTATGATTTGACTAAAGGGCGGATTACTTTCCGTCACAAAGATCAATAATAAAAGGCGCTCAGTTAAGCGCCTTTTATTTTTACCTTATGCTAAATATATTTTATCAGGACAAAGCTGCCAATCAGCAAAACAAAAAACAGAATGGCCAGCATACCGAGATTTTTCTCGATAAACTCTTTCATCGGCTCACCATATTTTTTCAGCAGCCAGGCAACCAGGAAGAAACGGCCGCCGCGGGCTAAAATCGAAGCAATACTGAAAACCCACAGATTTAACTCAACCACACCGCTGGCAATCGTAATCACTTTGTAGGGAAAAGGCGTAATGCCGGCGCCGAAAACAATCCAGGCACCCCACTCGTGATAATAGTCCTTAAACACATCAAACTGGTGCATATAACCGTAAAAAGTCAGCAACGGTCTGGCCAGAATATCAAAGAAAAACACGCCGATGGCATAACCGAAATAGCCCCCGAGAACACTGGCGACCGTTGCCACGCCGGCAATCTTCCAAGCCTTATTCGGCGTTGCCAAAACCATCGGAATCAACATAACATCCGGAGGAATGGGGAAAAAGGAACTTTCAATAAAAGAAACCGCAAACAGAAAATACAAAGCCGTTTTGCGGGATGCCAGTTCAATCATATAATTGTAGCAGCCGTGAATGCAGCCGCGCGTAAAACCAATCATTTTATTAACCAAAACCATTTTTACTCCCTTTGTAAATTTTACAAAAAGAGCATATTGCATTCTCAGCTAAATAACAGCATAAAATTTTATTAATTAACAAGCTTTTATTTTAGCTTTCGGGAAGAATATCATTAATATTCTGCTCCTTGTCGACCCGGTAAATTTTATCATGTTTCAACTGCTTTTTCGCCTCGTCAAAATCCATTTGCGAATAGCAGACACAAACCATTTCCGGCAGGTTTTTCTGCAGATAGCGTTTGGCAGCCCGCAAGTCATGAACACCGAAATAGTTAAGCCGCCGGCTCACAACCGATTTTTCAAACGGTGAATTAAGTGCGTCAAAATCTTCCAACAGCAGCAAATCATGATGTTTATTGCCGATGCAGTAAGATTCGATAATCTCATTGAGCCGCTCAAGCTCAACCGGCTTATTGAGAAAATGTGCCGCACCTTTGGCAATTGCCAAATCTATGTCACGGGAAACGCTGAGCATTAAAACAGGAATTTCCTGCAAAAAATTATCCTGATTAATCCGCTGCAAAACTTCCCAGCCGCTGACGCCGGGCATATTAACATCAAGGATAAAAATATCGGGACTGATTTCTTTGGCATAAAGCAAAAGCTTATAAGCATTGGTCGTTGCAAAAACCTCATAGCCTTTTGCTTCCAATAACTCTTTATATAAATCGAGAATAATGCCGTCGTCATCCAGCATAAAAATCTTGCCCAAACTGTCCATTGTCTGCCCTTTGCTCAAGTCTTTCACAATGAACTATATATAATCGGCCGTTTTTATTTTTTAAGGTTGTTTTGCTGCAAAAAAGCATCATAAGTATTAGACAGCAGCATAGCAATCGTCATCGGCCCGACCCCGCCCGGAACCGGCGTAATGTATGAAGCTTTGCTTTTGACGTCATCAAAGTCAATATCGCCGCAGAGTTTGCCGTCAATCCGGTTAATACCGACATCAATCAGAACGGCGCCGTCTTTAATCCAATCAGCCTTGACCAGCTTAGGACAACCGCAGGCCGCAATCACAATATCCGCCTGCCGTGTTTCAAAAGCGATATCCGGCGTCTTGGAATGCACCACCGTCACCGTACAGTCATGGTTCAGCAGCAAAGCCGCCAGCGGACGGCCGACAATATTCGAACGGCCGATAACAACCGCTTTTTTGCCGCTCAAACTGCCGCAGACTTTCTGAAGCAAATAAAGAATGCCTTTAGGAGTCGCCGCGACAATCGCGTCCGGAGACTTTGCCTGCAGCAGGCCGGCATTAACCGGGCTGAAACCGTCAACATCTTTTTCCGGCTTGATACGGCTTAAAACGCTGAGCTGGTCAATATGCTTCGGCAAAGGCAGCTGCACCAGAATACCGTTCACTTTTTTATCCTGATTGAGTTTATCAATCACAGCCAGAAGTTCTGCTTCGGAAGTTGCTTCCAGCAAATGGAAAATTTCACAATCCATTCCCATCGCCAAAGCTGCTTTTTGTTTGTTGCGGTCATAAATCAGGCTTGCTTCGTCATCACCAACCAAAATCACCGCCAAATTAGGTTTTATCGAATGAGCGGCAATCTGCCGGGCAATTTCTTCTCTGAGATTGGTAGCAATTGTTTTTCCGTCAATAATCTGTGCATCGCTCATCTTTATTCTCTCCTGCCAGCGCCTCTATCAGCGGCAAAACCCTCTCCGCCGGCGCTGTTATCAAAATTTTCTTATAGCGGTCGGTTTCACCGCTGACAATCTCCAAATCACTCTTGGCCAGTTTCAGTTTTTTAGCCAAAAGCGCCAGCAGTTCCTTATTGGCTTTGCCTTTTTCAGGAACACTGATAACCGTGATTTTCAAAAACGCAACACCTTCGGCATTTTCAAAAATTCCCTTTATAAGACAAGAAGAAGAGTTAGGCGTCAGCCTAACTCTTAAAATAACTCCTTGTTTGCTTAGTTCATATACCAAGCTGTTTTCCTTGTTTTGCCTAGGACAGCAGGAACTGTGACAAAACATAAATCAGGCGGTTGACAAACAACAACGCCAGCAAGAGAACAAACGGTGAGAAATCGAAACCGCTGACAACAACAGCCGGAATTTTCTCTCTGATTTTCTCATAAACCGGGTGAGTTGCTTTTTCCAACAGCTCCATGGTTTTCTTGGCATATTTGTTGGTAGGTTCCAAAATCTTGAAATGAATCAGCCAATGTAAAACAATTTCAACGACAACGACTTTGAAATAAAGGCTGACAATCAGACCAATAATATACAAAAACGGCTCAAATAAAGCACCCATAGTTTTTTAACTCCTTAGTTAACTGTTAAAATTTTCCTGTCCACGCATTTTCTGCAATTGAATAAAACGCTGTGAATCAAATCTCTGCATTTTTATTTCAGATATTGGCCTACTTACGGAAGATTGTCTACCGGTAAGTTCATTTATCCTCTTAATTACATCGGCTTTGGAGTGAGTCTGAATATTTTTATTCAGCATTTCTTCACTCATACTGTAATCCGGAACAAAAGATTTAGCCCCGAGTTTATAAAGAATCCGCTCCGGAACTTCCTTACCGCGGCGGCGGTATTCCAGAACAGCACAGCAGACTTCACGGCGTGTCTTTTCTTCTTCACTCTCATAACCGTGGCGCGATGTTGTCGACGCAATCTTGACCAGGTTCATCATTTCCTGGTGACGAGCCATATTCATTTGAACATTTTTCAGGTTGTTCATTGAATAAATATCAACGTCTTTTGTCTTAATACCCCAATCACGCTGTGCCTGCATATCTTTCATACGCTGCTCCAGATACTCCTCATAGCGTTTTTTCCGCAGTTTTTCGGCTTCGCTGAGTTCCTGAGCAGCTGCCATGGCAATAACCATCTGCGCCATCATCAGGCTGGCCTGATACTCACGCTCGGTAAACCAAGATGTATCATCCTCATGAGTCCGGCGATATTCAAGGCTGGCCCGATATTCTTCAGCCAGTTTTTTCTCTTCTTCCTTGACTTTGATTTTATACTCGGCTTCTTCTTTGCTCTTGGTCGAAGCTTTAACGGCGCTGCGCAGCTCCATCAACTTTGCAAGTTTAATCTGACACTCGGCCAGACGCTGCTTTGCCAAGTCAGAATTACAGCTGGCATAAAGAGCCATATAAACGCGCATTTCGCTTTCGCGCTGATCCATATTTTTCAGAAAATCTTCCCGCTCATCAATCGTCTCGGGTTGAATCTCATCACGATTCATATCTTTGATAATATCCTGCGCATCTTCAATCCAGCGAAAATACTCATTCATCGGTGTTGTCTCAACATCAATGGCTCTCATCGACTCCGCAACCATAAAGGCCAAACTGTCAACTTCCAAATCAGAAGCCTGCAATTCTTTATTCGGCCCGATTTTGCCGTTGACGCGTTCCATCAATAGTTTGACCGCCTGCTCTTTTTCCCGCTGCGGCAAGTTAGGCTGAGCTCGTTCCAAACCTCTTTCAACCAACTTGATTTTTTTCTCTTCTTCTTTTGAAGGAGCTTCTTTCGGGGGTGTCGTCAGCCCCCGCAATTCTCTTAAATCAGCCATATTCATGACTCCCGGTCTTTTATTGATTACACTTCTTCAAAAATCAGTCTTGCTTCTTCAAGCCAGATAACACGGTCAATAACCCACTGGCTGATTTGTTCGATTTTTTCAAGTTCAATACCCATCGCCTGACCGACACGGCCGATAAGCATGACTTCGCTGTCGGAAAGTTCATCATCGGCATGAGCCAGAATGCACATTTCTTTAATCAGCTCCAAAGCGGCACGGCGGTTGTTAATAATTTTAACCGCTTCAACGACTTCGTCCTCATTCTTGATTTGCAGAATTTCTTCCACTCTTTTTTCCGGCACGCCGTAAATAACGGCTACCTGCTTAATGAAATCAACTTCTTCCGCGTCCAGTTTGCCGTCGGCATTAGCCAGACTGGCCAAAGCTTTCATAAAAGCAATCCGTTGTTCCTCATTAAGTTTTGATAAATATGCCATATTCAGCTCCATTCCTAAGTCTGTCATTTTAAATGAACTCCGTAATAATTATTCTGTTCTGCTCAAATCATAACCTGAAATATATGTTTATTTCAACAAAAAAGCGACAAAAGATTAATAACCCTTCCGAAATTCTCCGCAGCCGCTAAATAATATTTGAAATTAGCTCGTTTATAGCCTAAACTGAGAGATTAAGAGAAGAGATAATTATTAGGACTGAAGAGTGACTAAAAAACATTACTACATCAAAACTTTTGGCTGCCAGATGAATGTCTATGATTCCGAACGCATTGCCAATATCCTGGAGACCCTGGGTTTTTCTGCCGCAGCAACACCCAAAGCCGCGGATTTGATTATTTTTAACACCTGCCATATTCGCGAAAAAGCCGCTGAAAAAGTTTTTTCGGATTTAGGCCGCGCTTATAATATTAAACTGGAACGCGAAGCCGAAGGTCTGGACACCATAATCGGCGTCATGGGCTGCGTGGTGCAGGCCGAAGATAATCAGATTGCCGTCCGTGCCCCGTTTGTTGATTTTGCAACCGGCCCGCTGACTTATCACCGTCTGCCGGAAATCCTTGCCCGTCTCGGCCGCAAAAAAGGCAAAACCCTGATAGATACCGAATTTCCTGCCGAATCAAAATTCGACTTTCTGCCGCAGAACCATTCGACCGGCGGTTGTTCTTATCTGGCCATTCAGGAAGGCTGCAACAATTTCTGCACCTACTGCGTCGTCCCTTATACCCGCGGTGTTGAATATTCCCGCCCCGTCAAAGATGTCGTTGCCGAAGCAAAACGCTTGGTTGAAGGCGGCACGCTGGAAATCAATCTTCTCGGCCAAAACGTTAATTCTTATCATGGCGAAGATATGTCCGGCAAAGAGCGCAATCTGGCTTTTCTGCTCGGTGAAATTGCCAAAATTGACGGTTTGAAAAGGATTCGCTACACCACATCTTATCCGGCTGATGTTGATGATGATTTGATTGCCTGCCACAAAGATTTGCAGACGCTGATGCCTTATCTGCATTTACCGATTCAATCCGGTTCCGACAAGATTTTAAAAGCGATGAACCGCCGCCATAACTCGGCAGATTATCTGCGCATTGTCGACAAACTGCAAAACGCCAATCCCGATATCCGGATGTCTTCAGATTTTATTGTCGGTTTTCCCGGTGAAGAAGACGAAGATTTTCAGGCAACGCTGGATATTGTCAACCGCGTCAAATTCATTCAGGCTTTTTCGTTCAAATACAGCCGCCGCGCCGGTACCCCCGCCGCCGTAATGAAAAACCAGGTTGAGGAAAAAATCAAAAAACAGCGCCTTGAAACGCTGCAAGACTTATTATTTTCCTATCAGTTAAAGTTTAATAAAGAAACTGTTGGTAAAATCATGCCTGTTCTCTTTGATATGAAAGGGCGCCACGCCGGACAGCTCATCGGCCGCACGCCTTATATGCAGAACCTGCACGCAGATTTGGGCAAAGAATATTTGAACAAGATTGTAAATATAAAAGTAACTGAAGCCACCGCCAACTCGCTGAGTGGCATTATGGAAGGATAAAGTCATGGCTGATATTAGTTTTGAACTCTATAATAACCTCTTAATCCAACAGCTGGTCGGCGCTCAGGACAGCAACCTGCGTCTGATTGAAAAGATTTTAGGGGTGGAAATTTCCTCTTTCGGCAACCAGATTAACATCAAAGGCAATCAGGACGCCGTTGACCAGGCCAAAACCGCCATCGACGTTTTGTATCACAAAGTCAGCAAAGGCATTGATATCGGCGAGGAGGAAGTCAAGGCTGCCGTCCGCATGAGCAACGCCGGCGCCGAAATCATTGAAGAACAAAACCTCAATGATATTGTCTTAAAAACCAAAAAACGCCATATTTATCCGCGGTCGGCCACTCAGGCTCAATATATTCAGGAAATGATGAAAAATGAGCTTGTTTTCGGCTTGGGCCCTGCCGGTACCGGTAAAACTTATCTCGCCGTGGCTTTGGCTGTTTCAATGATGCTCGAAGGCAAAATTGATAAAATCATTTTATCGCGCCCGGCCGTTGAAGCCGGCGAAAACTTAGGTTTCCTGCCCGGTGACTTGAAAGAAAAAGTCGATCCTTACCTGCGCCCGTTGTATGACGCTTTATACGAAATGCTGCCGGCCGAACAGGTTGACAAGAAAATTGCCATCGGTGAAATCGAAATTGCCCCGCTGGCTTTCATGCGCGGCCGTACCTTGACCAATGCTTTTGTTATTTTGGATGAGGCACAGAACACCACACCGATGCAGATGAAAATGTTTTTAACCCGTCTGGGTGAAAATTCCCGCATGGTTGTCAACGGTGACCTGAGTCAGGTGGACCTGCCGCGCGGCGTCATTTCCGGCCTGCGCGATGCTCTTGACACCCTGAAAGAAACTCAGGGCATCAGCTCTGTCCGCTTCAGCGCCACCGACGTTGTCCGTCACGGCCTGGTTGCCAAAATCGTAAAGGCTTATGAAGAAAGGAGCCAAAAGCAGTACGGCGATGAATAAATTGGAATTAAATCTGACAATTGAAGAGCCGGGCTGGGAAACTGCCCTGCCCGATGTAGAGGCTTTGTCCCGCAAAGTCATGGATAAAGCTCTGGCTTACACCGCCGCGCATGAAGAGATTGATTTTTTGAACGGCACCAAACCGGTCAGCGTCAATCTGGCTTTGAGCAATGATGATGCCGTCCACAAGCTGAATGCCGAATTCCGCAACATGGACAAGCCGACCAATGTGCTGTCTTTTGCCAATATTGACGATGACGATTTTGAAAACGAAATTGCCGCTTCTGACCTGATTGAGCTGGGCGATATTATCATCGCACTCGAAACCATGCAGCGCGAAGCCAACGAAAAAGGCATTTCCCTTCATGACCATTTCTGCCACCTGTTCACCCATGGGCTGCTCCATCTTTTGGGCTTTGACCATATTGAAGATGACGAGGCGGAATATATGGAAGATTTTGAAGTCGAGATTTTAAAAACCATGAATATTGCCAATCCCTATCAGGAGTAGGAACCCGCCATGACTGACGACACCCACCACCCAAAAACCGGTTTTTTCAAAAGTATTTTCACCCGCAAATCCTGCGAGACCGTTCGCGAAACGATTGAAGATTTAATTGAAGAAGCCAACACTAACGGGGAAGAACAATTCAGCGAACACGAACAGCTGTTGTTAAACAACATTCTCTGTCTCAAAGACAAAAAATGCGGCCATGCCATGGTGCCGAGAGCCAACATTGTTGCTTTCCACAAATCAGGCTCCGTCGGTGAACTGGCAGAATTAATGGTTGCCAAAGGTCACTCCCGTATTCCGATTTATGACGAAAGCCTTGATGACATCATCGGCATAATCCATGTGATTGATTTGGTTAAAACCCTGCTGAAAGGCCAGAAGAATCAAAAAGTCGAAGAACTGGTCAACCGCGAGGTAAAATTTGTTTCTCCATCCATGCGTGTTCTGGACCTTTTGGGCGAAATGCAGATGAACAAAATCCATATGGCAATGGTCATTGACGAATACGGCGGCATTGACGGCCTGGTTACCATTGAAGACCTGTTGGAAGAGATTGTCGGCGACATTGAAGACGAATATGACTTTGATGATCACCCGGTTATCCTGATTCAGGAAAAGAACCTGATTATTGCCGATGCCCGCGCCGAGCTTGATGAAATCAAAAATATGTCCGGTCTTGACTTATATGAAGGACTTGAGGCTGATGACGAGGAAGAAATCGACACTTTGGGCGGTTTGGTTTTCCACATTGCCCAGCGCATTCCGAACCGCGGCGAAGTAATTGACGGCATGAACGGCATCAAATTCCGCATTCTTGATGTTGATCCGCGCCGCATTAAAAAAGTGATGATTGTTATTCCGGATTCCCTGCAGGCCGAAAATGAACTTACCGACAACAATAACCCGCAAGCTTGAGGATTTTTGGCAGGCTAAAAAACGGCTGGCTTTCCTGCTCGGCATGCTTTCTGTTGAAGTTTTGCCGCCTTTTGACCAATTATGGATTGGTTTCTTCAGCTTTTCTGCCCTGCTTTTGCTGCTCAATTCAGCCATCGGCAGAAAAAATGCTTTTGCAATCGGCTACTGGTTCGGCTTCGGCTATTTTGCCTGCAACATGGCTTGGATTGGCAACGCCCTGCTGATTGACGCTGTCCGTTTCGGCTGGTTATATCCGATAACACTCGCCGCCGCCGGAGCTTTCTTCGGTTTATTCGTTGCCTTTCCGGCATTATTGAGCTTTTACTTTAAAAATCTTTACGCCCGCTGGCTGAGTTTCAGCGCGCTCTGGGTCATCTTTGAATGGATTAGAAGCTTTATTTTCACAGGTTTTCCGTGGAATCTGCTAGGCTCGAGTCTTGCTTTCAGTGACACACTGCTGCAGGCCGCGGCTTTGATAGGTACTTACGGCTTATCCCTGCTGGTTTTGATGGCGCTCTCAGCTCCGGCTTTGCTCCTTTGTTATCGTAACAAAACCGCCGCTGCCGTTTCATTATCGGTGCTTGTTCTTACCGGCGCTTTTCTATACGGCTACGGCTCTTGGCGCTTAGGCTCTGCCGACAACAGCCCGTCGGATATCCGTGTCCGCATCGTACAGCCGGCTATTCCTCAGGCCATGAAATGGAATAAAGAAAAACTCGAAAACAACTTTGCCGAATATATCAAACTCTCGACAGCTCCGGGGCTGGATAAAATTGATTTTGTCATCTGGGGTGAAACCGCCACGCCTTTCCCGCTTGACTTTGAACCGCAGTATCTGGCACAGATAAAAGAAGCCGTCCCGGAAAAAGGCTACCTGATTACCGGTTTGGTCCGTTATCAAATTTCCAAAGGCGATTTCAGACCGCTTAACTCAATGTTTGTCCTCAATCATGAGGGACGGATTCTTGCCTCTTATGATAAATCGCATTTGGTGCCTTTCGGCGAATATATCCCGCTGCGCCGATACCTCCCGGGCTGGATACGCCCTGTCACCAACACGATTGCCGACTTTCTGCCCGGCAGCGGCCCGTCGGTCATCAAACTGAATGACAAACCCGGCTTCGGCACTTTAATCTGCTATGAGGTTATTTTCCCGCATCAGATTATCAATCCTGAAAATCGTCCCGACTGGCTTATCAACCTGACCAACGACGGCTGGTACGGCCAATCTCAGGGGCCTTATCAACATTTGGTTACCACACGTCTGCGCGCCGTAGAAGAAGGCCGCACGCTGGTTCGTGCCGCCAACACCGGAATCAGCGCCGTCATTACGCCTTACGGACAGATAAAATCTTCTCTCGGACTGGATGTAAAGGGGTATATTGACGTAGATTTACCCAAACAGTTGTATATATCAACAGCTTACGGCACCCTCGGCAACCTTATTCCGCTTATATTATGCTTAATTAATATTGTTTTAGCGTTTCTTATCCGCTTGCCTTTTCAGTAAAACTTTGATATTTATGGTATAAAGTATTATATTAGCAATACAAT
>URWU01000021.1 GCA_900551585.1 uncultured Alphaproteobacteria bacterium
CTCGTGGGCTCGGAGATGTGTATAAGAGACAGGCTGAAGATTGCCGAACAATCGGGGCTGACGAATTTGCTGGCAAAAGCCTTGGCGCCGCTGTTCCGCAAAATTATGCCGGAAGTGCCGTCAAATCATCCGGCCATGGGGTCGATGATTATGAATATTGCCGCCAATGTTCTCGGGTTGGATAATGCCGCCACGCCGATGGGGCTGAAAGCAATGGAGCAATTGCAGGAGCTTAATCCCAAAAAAGACACGGCCTCAAATGCGCAGATTTTATTTATGGTGATTAATGCTTCGGCGGTGACGCTCATACCAATTACGATTTTGATGTATCGCTCCGAACTGGGTGCCGCTAATCCGACCGCTGTTTTTATGCCGATTTTGTTTGCGACTTCCATCTCGACTTTAACCGGCTTTCTGGCCGTGGCCTGGGTGCAGAAACTCAACATTTTTAACCGGGTGGTGCTTGGTTATCTGGCTGCTTTTGCCGCGTTTATTTTGCTGACAGCCTGGTATTTTCATTCCCTGCCGCCGGAAGTCAGGCTCAAGGCTTCGGCCGATTGGGGCAACTGCATTTTATTTACGATAATCATTGTTTTTATTGCTGCCGGATTAATCAAAAAGCTCAATGTTTATGATACGTTTATTCAGGGAGCCAAAGAAGGGTTTGACATAGCCGTCCGCATTATTCCTTATCTGGTTGCCATGTTGGTCGCTATCGCCGTTTTGCGCAGCTCCGGCGTCTTGGATTTGATTGTATTCGGCTTTGACAAGTTTTTCACGCTGCTGGGTATTGATACTGCTTTTGTTGCCGCTCTGCCGACGGCTTTGCTTAAACCTTTGTCGGGCAGCGGGGCAAGGGCGATGATGATTGAAACCATGCAGACTTACGGTGCTGACAGTTTTCCGGCTTTTGTCTCCTGCATTGTTCAAGGCTCGACCGAAACAACCTTTTATGTACTGGCCGTTTACTTCGGCGCGGTTAAAATCAGTAAGGTTCGGTCGGCGCTGCCTTGTGCTTTGCTGGCGGATTTAGCCGGTGTGGTTGCTGCGGTATTTTTTGCCTATCGCTTTTATAATTAAACGAATTTTAATCAAAATCGCCGACAATTCGAAACAACTAAATCAGAGGACGATTCGATGAAAGCATTGCTGCAGAGAGTAAAAAAAGCCGGCGTGGAAATTGACGCCAAACCTTATTCGGAAATCAATCAGGGACTGTTGATTCTGTTAGGCGTTGAAAAGGGAGATGGTGAAAAACAGGCTCAGGATTTGGCCAATAAAGCTGTCAATTTGCGCATTTTTGAAGACGAGCAGCAGAAAATGAACTTATCGGTATTAGATATAAAAGGAGAGGTTCTGGTTGTTTCTCAGTTTACGCTCGCGGGAGATACCAGCCGCGGCAACCGCCCCGGTTTTGAGACCGCAGCCGCGCCGGATCAGGCCAAACCGCTGTATGAATATTTTGTAGACTGTATCAAGTCTTATGGTATAATAACCAAAACCGGTATTTTTCAGGCCGATATGCAGGTTTCGCTGATTAATGACGGGCCGGTAACTTTCATGCTGGAAAAGAAATAAGAGGGAACAAACATGGCTGATAATTCAGATAAGACGCCGAAATTTTTGGAAGCCGGCGGCACCAATTACAATACCGCTGTTTCTTCAAGCCTGCTGCATAACACCGGGACGGAAGATCAGGTTTTGTTTTTATACACGCAGTTGATGAATCTGCCTTTTTCCAAAGTGGATACCATTTTGCAGATAGAGCAGTCTTTGTATAAAGAATTGGCGGCCAAACCGGATGATACGCTGGCTTTAATCGCTCTGATGCAGACCCAGACATCGCTCGGTAACCATGAAAAAGCCAAAGCTTTTGCTTACAAAATCTGGGAAGTCGGCTCCAAGCTGATTAAAGAAGAAGAATATGTTTATCTGAATAATCTGTTGAATCTCGGGCTGCTGGAAATGGCTTCGGTTCTGCTCAAACCCAAATTTGAAAGGCTGAGCGACTATATTGCTTATTACTATCCGATGTTGTTAAAACTTTCAACCATGACCGGCAACAGCTATCTGCTGGAACGCTTGATAACTCACCCGAATGTTCCGGAAAATGATGAGCTGTATATGAAAATTCTCACCCGCTATAAGAATTATAAATATACCGACCACTTTAAAAATGTGCAGCGTTTGATTATTGAACAAGTCAAAGACCGTTTGTGCGTTTATGATTACGATATCTTAGGTCCGGTGATGGAAGAAATTGAAGTCACTTTGTATCTGACCGGCGATAATATGGAGCTGCAGACCGCCCGTGAAGAGCTGGAAGAAAAACTTGACGGCTATTATAAAACAGCAGGAATTGAAAAACTTTCGAGTTTCAGCTGGCGGATAAAACCTGTGGCGTCCCACCCGGCCATCGGTATTTAAGAGAATTTATTTCGGGGTGATAATTTTTGGCAGACTGCCGATGTCGGCTTTTTTGCGGGCATTTGTTTCCACTTTGTTTAAAATCTGCTCACCGGCCTTGATTAAAAGTTTACGCATGAGTTTGGCCGCCACTTCTTGTTCGTTGTCATCGCTGGCAAACAAAATAAAACGGTTTTGGTGTTCTGTTGTCGATGCGCCGTTATCGGTAAATTCCACACCGACGGAAATAACCATCTGCAAGCGGTTTGTATTGCTGTTAATCGGGTCGACTTTGGCGCGCATAACTTTTGATGTAATAATATAATCAGCCAAATCTTTGTTGTCAGTCAGATAAAAATAATCATTCTTGTCAAAAACTTCTTTGAGAATTTGCTTATGACTCTCTGAGGTCGTGTTGTTATAAAACTCGACCGGTGCAATATAAAGCAGATGTTTTTGTTTTTGCTCGTCTTGGTTTTCAGCTTTTTGTGCCTCGGGAGGAACAAGCGGCGTCGGCGCCTGATTCTGAGGCTGTTCCGGTTTGGAGGGTACCGGTTGCGGTTCAGCCTGCGGTTCTCCGGATGGGAGCTCGGCAAGTTTCTCATCATCGTTCAAATCAAAACTGCCGGAAGTTTCCGCACCGCCGTTGTCGGCAACGGCATCGGCAATATTGCTTTTTTTGACATAGCCGGTCACTTCAACGCAGATTTCTTTTTCATTCTGGCGCGTGGTGCGGACTGCTAAATCCTCAACAAAATTGTCAACGACATTATAAACTAAAACATTAAAATCATGCTCGCCGGCCTTGGCTTTGAACTCGGCCAGCTCCGGCAGATTTTTAACCGCTTCGAAAGAAGCTTTATCGGTTGCCCTGAGGCGGATAGATGACTTTGGCTCCTGCGGCTTGATTTTTTCGCAGGCGGCGCCGTAAAGAGCTGCCGCGTCTTCGTTAAGAGACGTTGAGTCAAGAGCCATGTTCAATGAATTATCGCCGGCGGCTTGCAACGGCGATGCTGATAAAATTCCTAAAAATGCAATCGTTATAAATTGCCTGAAATTCATTACCACCAGCTTTTGTCATCATTTTGAAGTTGTTTAATACTTTCGACCCAGCTTCCGACTTCTTTGCCGTCTTTGTCCGACATCAAAAGCTGATATTCAATAACCGGCGTTGCGCTGCCGGGATTCGGCAGGGCGTTGACCAAAACCTGTAAAGAATAATCGGCGTCATTAAGGTTGTCGACAATGGTATAATTGCGTGACCCTTCGATAATCTCCATTGTGACTTTGTGGGCATAATGAAAACCATCGGGCAGCTGGTCGTTGAGTTTTTGCGGCGCAACAACGTTCAGGGTCGGCTTTTCTTCTTTTTTTAAATACAATCCCTGCGTCTGGTCAAGCATTTTGTTGGTAGCGCGCGTTGCGGCAATGGCATATACCTGCGGCATGAGATCCACATCGCTGAAATCCATTGTACGGACGCTGGTATCAAACAGCGGCGCTTCGGTCAGCGGCGGCAGCGGCGCGGCTTTGGCTTCCTGCCCGCTCATCTCTAGGGGAGCAGCATATTCTTCTTCGCCGTCATAATCACGGAACATCATTTCGTCTCCCGAAGTCTGGCAGCCGGAAATCATTAACGCCAAACCGGCGCAAAGCATGGTTTTTTTCATCACTACATTCCTGTTGGTTATTCTTTGCTTTTAATATAAAAGGCTTTTAAAAATTTCTCATTAAATTTTTCGACTTATTCACTTTTAAGATGAGAAAAAATAAGAAAGTCATTTGCTTTTTTCAAAAAATTACGCTACGTTAAGAACAAATTTTACTTTTGCTAACGAAGGAGTAGTCTTGTGAAAAAACTGGCTTTAGCCGCTTTCTTGCTGCTTGCCGCCTGTGGAGGGCGTAATTTTAAAAACGATTTTAACAACAGTCCCGAACTGCTGAATACCTGGACAACACGCGCCAGTATCCAACAGCTTTGTGATGGTTTGTTTGAATATCAGGAAGACGGTTTTGTCGTAAAACGCATTTTAATCGAATTTAACCGCCGTAACGTTTCTTATATGAACTGCCGTCAATACGGCGGAACAAGATAAACTTTTTATCAAAGGATGCCGATGAACGTCCGGTTTTTCACTTTACATCTGCCAGTCATCATCTTTCTGGTTTCCTGTGCGGCACCGTCAACGGATTTGCCGTCAACCGCTCATCTGGATAAAGCATCTATCCGCCGCGAACATATCGGTTACGGCATTAATTATGCCAAAGAGCGGGATAAAAAGATTCAAAGCACTTTTTATCAGATAATCAAAAACACCGGCAGCGAACTTTGTGACCGCAAACTGCGTCCCGGCCTGGGCTTTGATTACGGCGTGCGGCGTCCGCGTTTGAGCTGGTGGCAGTCTTTGAGTGCCGAGCAAAAACAGGAAGAAAAAGATTTGCAGGAACTGAACCCGACGGCCGAAGATAACAGCATATATGTCCGCTTTGTGATTCCGGGCTCGGCTGCCGACAAGGCCGGACTGCAGGAACATGACCAGATTTTATCAATTTTTGGAATCTCCGCTCCGGGCGGCAACGGTGTGGCTGACAAGTTTCAGGAAATCTTGGATAAAAATCTGACCCCGAATTTTATCGGCATGCCGGTGGAAATGGAAGTCAGCCGCAAGGGAAAGGTTATTTCTCTGAAGATTAATCCGGACGAAATCTGCCCTTATTCTTTGGTGATTGACAAGTCAACCCATCAGGTCAATGCTTTTTCTGACGGAGAAAAGGTCTATTTGACGGAAGAAATAATTGATTACCTGCCGGAACAAAACGATTTGGCGGCAGTTTTATCACATGAATTAGCTCATAATACGATGGGACACATTGATTCCCAGCAGCTTAACCAGACAGTAGGCGTTATTGCCGGCGCAGTCTTTGATGTTCTGGCAGATACGGACGGCAGCGGCATGCTCATCGGTATGGAACTGGGCGGAAATGCCTATTCCAAAGATTTTGAAAATGAAGCTGATTATGTCAGCGCTTATTACATGGCGCGCGCCGGTTATGATTATAAAGCCATGCGGGATTTGTATAAAAAGCTGGCCGCCCGCGATATGGGAAGCATTTACGTTGACGGCGTAACACATCCAAAACCGCAGGAACGCTATGCGCTTCTGTATGAAACGGCGCAGGAAATTGATTTGAAAAAGAATTTTAACGAAGACCTTCTGCCTGACTTCAAAGCCCGTAATTCACATTTGGAAGATAAAAGAGACTAAAAATGGTTATCACTTTTTCTGTTATTTTAATCGGCCTTCTGGCCTTTGTCCGCCCGCTGCAAAAAAACAGTTTTTACATTTTGCACGCCGGCATGGTCATTTTGGCGGCCTATTATGTTGAAACGCACTATTTCCGGGCCTCTGTTTTCGGAACCAAAACCCTGCTGTTGTTCTTGGTTTTTCATGCCGTTTCCATAAATATCACGACTTTTGTTGCCTATTTTGTTGACAAACGGGCGGCAATACGCCATGCTTGGCGCGTTCCCGAGAACACGCTCCATGTGCTGGAATTTCTTGGCGGCTGGCTCGGAGCATTGCTGGCGCAGAAAATTTTTCACCACAAAACCAGCAAAAAAAGTTTTCGCAATGTTTTTTGGCTGATGATTGTTCTGGAATTTATCGCCATTTGGATAATTTTGAAATATTTAGGTCTGATTTAAACAACACAAGCTGTAGGAAAATCAATGAGTATTAGTTTAAAAGCCGTTTCCGTCACCCCGACCATGGACTTTGCCGCCCACTATAAAAAAATGTGGCCTTATGTCAAACCTTATTGGTTTCGGGCATTGTTTGCCGTTGCGCTCAGTATTCCGATTGGAGCACTGGACGCTGTCATCGCCTTGTCTTTGAAACCTTATATGGATATTGTGCTGGTTGATAAATCGGCGCAGTCTCCGGCCTTCATTCCTTTGGTGATTGTTGCTTTTACCGTTTTTCAGGGCGGACTGAACTATGTGGCGACTTATATGAACGCCTGGGTCGGCATGAAAATCACGCAGGACGTCAAACGCGCTTTGTATAAAAAATTGTTGACTTTGGAACCGGCTTTCTTTGATAAAAACGATTCCGGTATTGTCATTCAGCGCTTTTCCGGCGATGTCGACATGGCCTGCGCCGGTCTGCTTGATAATGTCCGTACTTTTGCCTCCCGCATTTTTTCGTCTTTGTCTTTAATCGGCGTGCTGATTTACAACTCCTGGCAGTTGTCGATTATCGCCATTGTTGTTCTGTCTCTGGCTTTGCTGCCTTTGGCTTTTGTCCGCCGTTTGATTAAAAACGTGGTCATGGAGCAGGTCAAAGAAGGCGGAGTCATTTTCACCAAATATAATGAGACTTATTCCGGCAACAAAACCATTGCTTCTTACAATCTGCAAAAGCGTATTTATGAAAAATATGACAGCACGTTGCGCCGTCTGTTCAAACTCGGTATCAAAATGGTTCAGAAAACAGCCTGGCTGACCCCGATGATGCATATCATGGTTTCCATCGGCGTCGGTGCGGTCATCGGTTACGGCAGCTACCTGATTGTCAACGGCACAATCACCAGCGGCAGCTTTGTCTCTTTCATCACTGCGCTGATTATGCTTTATAATCCGGTTAAAAACATCGGCAAAAGTTTCAATGCCGTTCAGGTTTCTTTCCTGGCGATTGAGCGTATCAGCGAAATCTTGGAGCTCAAACCGCAGATTATGGCTCTGCCGACTGCCAGCGAGTTGAAACAGGTTAAAAAATCCATCAAATTTGAGAATGTCAATTTTGCCTATGAGCCGGGTGTTCCGGTTCTGCAAGACATCAATCTGGAAGTTAAGGCCGGTACGACTTTGGCTTTTGTCGGCAACTCCGGCGGCGGCAAAAGTACCATTGTCAGCCTGATTCCCCGCTTTTATGATGCGACCTCCGGGCGTATCAGCATTGACGGCGTAGACATCAAAGAATATTCTCTGGAGAGCCTGCGTGATAAGATTGCCGTTGTTTTTCAGGATAATTTCCTGTTTGGCGGCACGCTTCGTGACAATATTTTGCTCGGCAAGCCGGATGCGACCGAAAAAGAGATTGAAACAGCAGTCAAAATGGCTTGTCTGGACGATTTTGTCAGTGAGCTTGAAAAGGGTCTGGATACCGATATCGGCGAGCGCGGAACCCTGCTTTCCGGCGGTCAGCGCCAGCGTTTGTCGATTGCCCGCGCTTTTGTTAAAAACGCGCCGATTGTCATTTTGGACGAGGCCACTTCAGCTTTGGATAACAAGTCGGAAGCCGTGGTGCAAAAAGCCATTGAGAACCTGATGAAAGACCGCACGGTATTTGTGATTGCCCACCGCTTGTCGACAGTCCAGAATGCCGATAAAATCGTTGTGATTAATGACGGTCATATCATCGAAAGCGGCACGCACAAAGAACTGCTCAATTTGGAAAACGGGGCTTACAAGGCTCTGTATAACGCCCAGTTTAAGTAAAGCGCATCAGAACAGATGCTTTGGTTATGATTAAAAAAATCCCCGCAAAGAATAATCGGGGATTTTTTATCGGAATATTTTAATCTTTCTGCCAGTCAACCAGCGGTGTTTCTTTTCCGTCCGGCAGGTTAAAATGCCACCATTCATGAGGAATAGATTCTAAGCCGATTTGCTCCATCAGTTGTTTCAAATCTTCACGGTTGCGGATTTCTTCAGCCATGTCCGGATTTTGATAATGCTGGGTTGCTTTTTGCAAATGTACAAAAAAAGCGTCAGTCTCGCCGTTTTGGATTTGCTGTGCAAACTCCGGGGTATAAGCATCAACCTTTGTCGGATAACACAGCTCTTGGCCGTTTTCATCACACAGGCAGCAATCAATGGCCGCTGCGTGGCAATGGCAGGAGCGGGTGGCTGTTGCGGCAAAAAATCCCGGCTGCGGAATAATCTCATGCAACAAATCATGAGCCAGAGGCGGACGATATGCGTCGCGGATTTTCAGTTTTTGGCGTCTCTGCCGCAAAATCGGTACCAGTTTTTGCAGCCTTTCCCACAGCTGCGGTAAAACATATGCCTTGTTGCCAAAACCGATTTCTGCATAAACCGGCGTTTGGGTCATATTTTCTTTGCAGGCATACATCATGTCGATGATAAAACGGTCACCGCTGATTTCGACTAATTCTTCGCTGAACATGAATGATTATTCTTTCTGAAAATGATAACAATAAAACCAGCATAGCGCAAATGCCCTTTATAGTCAATTTGTTCTCAAATAAAATGCCGGCTGTTTCCAACCGGCATGAACATAAAAGCTTGTTTGTGCTATTTATACAAATCAGGCAGCAGTTTCTTTTCCTGATTTTTGTTGGCGCGCTTTTTATCGGCTTTTTCAAAAGCGGCGATAAAAGCTTTGGCGTCCCAGCCGCTGCTGTTGTCGGAATACAGCTCTGCTGTCAGCTTATCAAGTTCGGCAGCAAAGTCTTTGTCTTTGACCAGTTTGTTGACGTCATTGAAGCTGGTAACCTGCGTGGCGCCGTATTTATCGGCACACCAGTCAAGAATGGCATCGCGCAGCCCGCGTAAGTCTTTAGCTTTGGCTTTTTGAATAATATATTTTCTGTAATCGCTTATTTGATTTTTGCCGCCGCTTTGATGTTTGCTGCGGAAAATCAGATAACTGATAACAATCCCCAAACCAAAGGCGCCGAGGAGCAGCAGGATAATTTCGGCATTGCCGAAAGAACTGATTTTCTCTTTGACTTGGACCGGAATAGCCGAATTTTGCGGTTGCGCATCCGCTGCCGGTTGAAGAACAGGAGCTGCCGGTGCAGGAGCGCTAATGGCCGGTTGTGCTTCTTCGGGGATGGCCGGATTGGGCAGAACATCAATTTCTGTTGCCGGCAAAACGGCAGTTTGCAGTTTGTTGCTGCGAATGTCATACCAGTTGACTTTGACTTCCGGTATGCTCATTTTGCCGGATTTATTGGGAATATAAACGTTTGATACTTTGGCAATTGACACGACCGAACCGCGTTCAATGCTCATTTCCGTTGCCGGTTTTTCCGGATATTGCTTCAGGCCGTTAACTTCACCGAAATTAATTTCCGGCAGCTGGCTGTCCAAAACGCCGTTGGCTTTGAGATAAACCGTGCGGTGAACGGCTTCGCCGACTTTGAAAACCGGATTTTCGGGTTCCCATTTGCCAACCAGCAAAACCTGGCTGGCCGGCAGCCACCAATTGCCGTTATTGGCCGCCGGAATTGGTTTGACATCAATATCAATCGGCTTGCTGCGCAGCAAGACCGGTTCTCTTTCGGCAAAAGTAAAACCGAGGGTCGCCTCTAAATCATCACCGAACAGGTCTTTGAACGGATCAATCCTTTTTTGCGGTTTGCCCAGAACATAACCTTCAAAACGCGCGGTCGGAATAGTTAACTTGCCGCTGCGCTGCGGGAATAAAGCATATTTGAAAACAATCTCGCGCATATTGCGGCCTTTAACCACCAGAGGGTTAATCTCCGGCGTGCCGAGCGAGCGGATGACCCAGTCTTTGGAATTATCAATCTCAAAAATCGGCTCGGATCCTTGCAGGCCGCCGCTGTCAATAAGACTCAGCGTATAAATAATTTCCTGCTGCACAAACGGATTATTGTTATTAATCCGTCCGGTCATTGTGAAAGGCGGCTTTTGCGCTTCTGCCGTCTGTGCCGGTTTGGCCTGTCCCGGAACTGCGGCGCCGGAAGGCAGGACTTCAACCGTAATCGGCAGCGTATGAATATTATTTTTTATCACAAAAGAGGGAATGACAAATTTTCCGGATGCTTTGGGTTTCAGGACATAGCTGTCCGTAACCTGCCGGTTGGCAACATTGTTAATCACCTGTACCGAGGTATAGCTGCCGGCCTGCAAAATATCAAAATCCTGACGCAGGGCTGAAACATCAATTGCACCGGCATTCATATTTTTATAGGTGATTTTAAATTCTAAAGTTTCATCGAGGGTAATCACCGGACGGTTGACCGTTGCCGTCACTTCTTCGCTGCTTTGTGCTCCGGCATTGACCGAAAACGCCAAAACAAAAAGAATTGCCATTAGAATTTTTTTCATATTATTCATCTCCATAACGGTTTAAGCGATATTCGCGGGCGATAAAAGCTTTTAACAGGCCGCCCGGATCTTCGGGAATTTGGCGAAACTGCTGCACCCGTGCCTGACGTTCTTCATCATATTTATGATCATCGCCGCCTTTTTGCAACTCCGCCGCTCCGGGTTTTTGCTCTTGTCCGCCCTGAGGCTGAGGTTGTTCGGCTCCTTGCGATTCCTGTTCTTTGCCGTCTTGTTCCTGCTCCTGGCCGTTGTCTTGTTTGTCTTGCTGTCCCTGCTGTTGGTCATCGCCCTGCTGGTTGTCATTCTGCGGATTTTGTTGGTCAGGCTGTTGTTTTTGGTCATCATTCCGGTCGGACTGCTGGTTTTTATCCTGATTATTATCACCGGCATTATTTTGCGACTGGTCCTGCTGGCTTTGCGAATTATCCTGCTTGTCCTGATTTTGATTCTGGTCTTGGTTCTGATTTTGTTGCTGCTTTTGCTGCTGTTTTTGTTGTTTCAGATATTCAAGGTTAAACTTGGCATCTTCGTGTTTGGGGGCTTTTTTTAAAACTTCTTCATAAGTTTTAATTGCCTCGTCGATTTTGCCGCTTTTCGCCAAAGCATTTCCGAGATTATACTGCGATGTCACATCTTCTTTTCCGGCATAATTTTGAACCGCCGCTTTGAAATCGCCGAGGCGGTACTGTGCCGCGGCTTTCCATTCGGGCGTTTCAAATTTTTGCTCGGCTTGCTTAAAATCACCCTGATTAAAAGCTTTTAAGCCTTCCTGATTGTTATTTAAGAACCAGCCGGCCTGAGCCGTTTGCGCAAAGCCCAACACCAGCAGAATAACAAAGATTCCGCGGCGGAAAAAATACAAACAGCAGAGCAGGGGAATAAACACCAGATAATAGCCTGTATCCACCCACATCGACTGGGTGTTCTCGCTTTGTTTGAGTTCGCTGATACCCTGATTGATAAAATTATCAAGAGCGGTAATATCCTGGTCGCCGGGACTGAGCGGTTCATAAAGGCCGTTGCCGTAACGGCTGATAAGTTTGAGCTTTTCGTTTATACCGCGGTTGACCTCAATGACGCTGACTTTGAACTTTTGGGCTGCGGCGGCTTTGGCGGCCTCAAGAGCCAAGTCAAACCGCTGCCCGACATCACTGGTGAAAATGACAATATTACCGGTGAAATAACCGCCGTTCCGAAATTTCTCAACCGCCAGATTAATGGCACGGTCCAAACGGTCGCCGTTACTCGGCATAATGTCATAATTAACCGCCGGCAGCAGATTTTCAATCAACTCGATATCATCGGTAATCGGCGTAATCAGAAAAGGTTCGTCTGTATAAACAATCAACCCGCTTTGTGCGGTTTTCAGACCTTTAAGCATATCGGTTATTTTGAACTTGGCACGTTCGAGCCTGCTCGGCGCCAGATCAGATTTTTTCATATCAGAAGACAGATTAAGCAAAATCATCACCGGGTTTTCAGGACTCATTGTCGGTGCTTCAAGTTTTTTCCATGTTGGTCCGGCAATGGCGACAATCGCGCTCAAAAAGGCGATCAGGCTGAGCCAGCCGAGCATGCGCCGCTGCCCGCTGGAACCTTTAATCAGCAAAAAGTTTAAAAGCTTGCGGTCGCAGACGTTTTCCCAAGATGATTTGATGCGGATACTGCGAAAAT
>URWU01000022.1 GCA_900551585.1 uncultured Alphaproteobacteria bacterium
ATCCCAAGCCCCTGCTCCGTTGATTTCGGCGGAAGAGACTGTTCCCGCAATTGAAAATGCGCCGGCTGCTGAAAATGAAAATCAGCTGATTGAATTTGAGGAAGTGGAAGAAGAACCGCTTGATATTGATGCCGAAGCATTGAAAGAATGATAGCAATATTGTTATTTTACAGAAACAAAAAAGGTTCTTCTTTATGAAGAACCTTTTGCCTTTATTAAAACCATAAAGTTATTACAAAATCAGAACCGGCCGGACATAGAAAAAATCAATGCTCTTACTGCCCTTGTCTATATAGCCATTGCTGAAACCCTGGTACCAAGCGTGGTATTTACTATACTCGGCAGCCCAAGAGTAATACTTAAGCATCACTGCACCGATTTCTTTCAAAGCCCGATAAAGCCCTCTTGATAAGTTTTCAAATTCATATTGTAAACTATTATCGACCGGACACAATTGTGCCGTGATACCGTTAATAACAATAGTTTTACAATAGGCTGCAGCCTCATACCAAGTCATCGTTTTTTTTGAAACATGTTTAAGAAAAACAATGTTTTTATAAACTACCCCGACAGTTTCACCGCTGGTTTCATCATAATAAATTTGATAACCGTTGGAAGTTTTTTCTTGTTTAACTAAATTGTTTTTGTCCATAATTATGTTTTAAAGGGTTAATAATATTCATTCAATGCAACGATAGAGTTTTCCGCGCTTTTTGTCAATATTCCTTAAAAAAAATTATTACATGCTTATGGTTATTTATGCCAGAAATTACGGGTGAAAACGACGAGAACGGTTAAGACTTCCAAACGGCCCAAGAGCATGGCAAAAGAACAGACATATTTGGCAAAATCTGACAAAGGCGCAAAGCTTCCGGCAGGTCCGACAATTTTGCCGACGCCGGGGCCATCATTGGTAATACAGCCTATTACGGCGCTGAATGCGGTTGTAAAATCCAATCCGGTGATTGCCAGCAAAACAGTCAGAACAACAATGCTGAATCCGAAAGAAGTTACGAAAATAAAGACCGATGAAATAATCTCATTGCTGACCGTCAAGTCTTTGATTTTAACCGGTAAGACGCGGTTCGGCTCGGTCAGGTTGATAAAAGCCTTTTTCAAAAAAGCAAAAATGACCTGCCAGCGAAAGATTTTTATGCCGCCGGCCGTTGAACCGGTGCAGCCGCCGGTCAGGGCAAAGATGATAAAAATTGTCTGTGCAAAGGCGCCCCACTTCATATAGTCGGTAGAGGCAAAGCCGCAGTCTGTGGTGATGGAGACAATATTAAAAGCTGAAACCCGCAATGCCGACCAGAAATTATATTCTGTGTCATTAAATGTCAGCCATACGGTGGTAAACAGAATATAAAAAGCAAGGGTTTTTAAGAAAAAAGGGACTTGAACCGTGCGGAAAGAATGGGAATCTCTTCTTTGCAGCAAAACCAGATAATAAGTCAGCGGCAAGGAACCGGCAATCATTCCGGCAATCAAAACCAATTCAATACTCAGGCTGTTAAAGTAGCCGACAGAAGCAGTTTTGGTTGAAAAACCGCCGGTGGAAACCGCGGACATAGCATGATTGATAGCGTCAAAACGCCCCATTCCGGCCAAAATCAGCCCGATAAAGGTCAAAATGACAAGTATGCCGTAGATAATGATAATTCTTTTGGCTATATAGCTGATTTTAGGCATTAATTTATCATTTAAATCAGAGTTTTCGCGTTGAAAAATCTGCATGCCGCCAATCCCTAAGAAAGGTAACAGCGCAACCGCAAAAATCACGATACCGACACCGCCCAAGCCGTTGAGAAGAGAACGCCACAGCAAAACGGCCTTGGAGGTATTATCAATATCAGTCAAGATTGTGCCGCCGGTGGTGGTGATGCCGGAAGTTGCCTCAAAAATGGCATCAGCCCAATTATAGGTCGTGCCGGATAGCATGAACGGCAAAGAAGCCAAAAGCGACAAAGACAGCCAGCTGATGGTTGTCAGCAGATATCCCTGGCGAATGGAAATCTTGTCAATTTTGGTGCGGTTGCCCAAAAACAGCGATAAGCCGATGAACAAAGAAATAATCGCTGACGTGATAAAAGGCGACCAGTCATGATTGGAATAATAAATATCAACAGCGGCCGGAAAAAGCATAGCCAGCCCCAAGACGCTGATAAAATATCCGCTAATCATCAGAACCGGCTGCCACATTTTATTATCCTTTTGTCTGAGGCTTTTGAGCCTGTTACATCAAAAATTAATCCAAAGCAACGTTTTTAGAATAACCCCTGTCAACCATTAAACGGTTGATGTTTTCTCCGTTGACCGTACAGATTGCCGTGCCGATACCCTGATAGGTAAAGGCTTTAATTTGACATTTGATAACGTTTTCACCAATAATCGTTTTCAAAAAGCTTTTAGCTTCCAAACCTTTTTGGGTGTTCGGATCTACATAAATGCCATGCAGAAAATAAGTTTTTTCATTGATAAGCAGCTCATTGGCGTTGTTCACCTGAGCCACACCGGTGATAATTTCTTCATTTTCGGCATAAATGAGCGGCAGTTTTTTCTTGCCTTCTGCCAAAGTGTTGGGCTGCAGCGGCAGGGAAACGGCGGTATCCGTTTTGGGCTGCGGAGCTGAAAAAGCCGGCGGCAACTGGGCTGTTTTCAAAACATCAATCGCTTCGGGGGTTTCTTTGGCTTTTTCAAACATCTGGCGGCGGATATTCTGCGGTGTGGTCTGAGGCGTATCAACCACCTGCTCTATTGCTTTTTCCGGTGATTTGAAACTTTCCATGCCAGGCATGGAGATATTGATATTATCAACCATCGGCATAATTGCCTGAGTTTTTTCGCTGATAACTTCACTAATGCCGCTGGTATGATTTTTGATTTTATTCCAGTACCACAAATGGACTTCGGTCGGCTTGGCGCCCATAAAAGTCGGTGCCAGATAAGCAATGATAAGCAGCGGAATGAAAATCAGCGGCCGGCGAATCGGAAAAGTTATAAAAAGGAATAAGCGGTGGAGAAGCTTGCTCCACCCGCGTAACATCAAATTGTCTTTTCTATCACTTCTTCTTGTCATTATTTAGAACTTCCGTATTTCTCTTTTAATTCTTCAACTTTCTCAGGTGTAATTCTTTCAAACAAAGCCTCGCCGACGCTGAATTTGTGTCCGGGTTGCAAAGCTTTGATTTCTTCCGCAATATTGAAGCCGTCAATAGATTTAATATCTTTCAGGCTTAAGCCAAGGCGGTTCATCATCTCTTCGGAGGTTTTCGGCATAATCGGAGCGCTGAGAATTGCAAAAATGCGGATTAAGTTAATGCAGGTACGCAGAATGGCTGCGGCACGTTCCGGATTTTCTTTGATAACGGTCCAAGGCTCGGTGGTCGAAATATAGTTATTACCCTCAACCCAAATAGCGCGAAGCTCATTCAGGGCTTTGCGGAATTCCAGACTTTTCATATATTTGAAATAGTCATTGGTGCGCTCCTGCAAAACTTTGACCAGAGCTGTTTCTGTTTTGGTATCTGCACCGCCGGTAGGAACTGCCTCGCCGATTTTTGAAGCCGTCATTTTCAAAACGCGGGAAACAAAGTTGCCCAAAACGCCGTTTAAGTCTTTGTTGACCACGCCGGCAAACAAATCGAAAGTAAAGCAGGCATCAGACCCCTCAGGTGCATTAGACATCAACCAGTAGCGCCAATAATCAGCAGGATATTCTTTAACGGCGTCTTCGGCAAAAATACCGCGTTTTTCGGATTTTGAAAATTTGCCGCCGTCATAAGTGAGGTAGCTGAACCCTTTTAAGCTGTTGACCAGCGTCCAGTTTTCTCCGGTGCCGAGCAATGTTGCCGGGAAAGAAATCGAATGGAAAGGCACGTTGTCTTTGCCCATAAACTGGGTATAAGTCACGTCTTTGGCATCATACCACCAATCTTTCCAGTTTTTGCCGTTGGCGTCGGCCCATTGTTTGGTAATGCCGATATAGCCGATTGGCGCATCAAACCAAACATAAAAGACTTTGTCTTCAAAACCGGGTTTATTAACCGGAAAGCCCCATTTCAAATCGCGGGTAATGCAGCGCTCCTGCAGACCTTCTTTGAGCCATTTCTGAGCAATGGAATAAGCCATATCCGGCCAAAAAGGCTCGCGGGATTTAACCCATTCTGCCAGTTTTGCTTCAATCTGGGGCAATTTTAAGAATAAATGCTTGGTTTCACGGACTTCTAAGTTGGTCGAACCGGAAATGGTTGAACGCGGATTGATTAAATCTGTCGGTTCCAGAACTTTGGTGCAGTTTTCGCATTGGTCGCCGCGGGCTTTGTCATAGCCGCAATGCGGACAGGTTCCTGTAATGTAACGGTCGGGCAGAAAGCGCTCGTCATCAATAGAATAAACCTGTTTGATGGTTCGCTCTTCAATGAAACCGTTTTTATCAAGCTGCTCAAAAATGTGATAGGTGATTTCTTTATTCTGTTCGCTGCTGGTGCGGCCAAAGCAGTCAAAAGACAGTTCAAAATCGTCATAAGTTTTTTTATGGCGGGCGTGATATTTGTTGCAGTATTCTTCTACCGGAAGTCCCTCTTTGGCGGCGCCGACTTCGGACGGAGTGCCGTGTTCATCGGTTCCGGCAATGTATAAAACCTCATTACCCATCATTCGCATAAACCTTGCGTAAACATCTGAGGGCAGCAGGCAGCCAATCATATGGCCCAAATGCGGCACTCCGTTAACATAAGGTAATGCGGAAGTAATTAAAGTTTTAGACATTATAAATTTCTCCAAATTTTTTGTTGTTATTTTTATTAATTTAACTCATGGAGTTTACTACATTGTTAATAAATCTCAAGTAAAAAAAGAGGCTGTTTATTTTCTAAACAGCCCCTTTCCGCTTATTTTTCCTGTCTGTTAATAAATGGCGTCCCTGATAACGCAGGCGGCATCTTGCCTGTCTAATGCGACCGGGTCCAAAGAATATAAAAAGCCCATGGCTTCAAACGAATTGGCGGCCAGTTTTTCGGCTTCGTCTTTTTGGATTCCCCATTCGGACAAGCGCAAGTCATTCAAGTTGACATTTTTAATCAGCTCTTTCAAAGCATCTAAGAACAATTCCGGATTATCGCCGGTTTTGCCCATTGCCCGCGCCATATTCAGATAGCGCTCTTTTACCTTGCTGCGGTCTTTTTTCAACAGATAAGTATAATAAGGCACCGACAATGCGACCAGCCCTGCTCCATGCGGTAGTTCAGGATAAAAAGCAGACAGCGCATGCTCCATGGAATGCTCGGAAATGCAGCTGGAAATGCTTTCAACCATACCGGCCTGAGTGCTGGCCCAAGCCATTTTCTCACGGGCCTGCAGGTTATTGCCGTCACTCACGGCCTGCGGCAGATATTCATTAATCAAACGGATTGAATCAAGCGCATAAAGGTCGCTGACCGGCTGGGCGATGTTGGCCAGATAGCCTTCTACCGAATGGAAAAAAGCGTCCATTCCCTGATAAGCGGTCAATTTCGGCGGAACGGAAACCATCAGTTCAGGATCAATAATCGAAAAAACCGGAAAAGTCTCTTTTATGCCAAAACCGATTTTTTCATTGGTCCGGCTGTTTGTTATGACTGTCCAGGGATCTGCTTCCGTGCCTGTGCCGGCAGTGGTCGGAATGGCAATAATCGGCAGAACCGTTTCGCTCAGCTTTTTGCCGCCTTTGACATAATCCCAATAAGTGCCGGGATTGTTAACCATTATTGCGATTGATTTTGCAGAATCAATTGCCGAGCCGCCGCCGAGGCCGATAATAAAGTCACAATTTTCGTTGCGGGCCAGTTCTGCAGCTTCCATGACATGGTCTTCTACCGGATTAGGCAAAACTTTATCAAAAACAACGGCTTCCGCGCCCTGCTGCTGCAAATATTTGATAACGCGCTCAAGATAGCCGAGGCTGCGCATGGAACGACCGTTGGTAATGGTAATCAACGTTTTTTTGCCGGGAAGCGGCCTGGTTGCCAATTCCTGCAGCTTTCCGCGGCCGAAAATCAGGCGGGTCGGCATAAAATATTCAAAATGCATGATAAAAACTCCTTATTTGTGATGACTGATAGTTGCTTAAAATATAGGAGCCGGACGTCTATTTATCAAGTTCGGCACAAGCTTTTTCAAGAGCTTCGATTTGGTTGTCAAACAAATAAGGTTTAATCTTTTGGAAATCTGCTTCCGGCAAATCATAGATTTTGAGTTTCAACAGCCGCTCAATGATGTCGGGCGCAAAACGTTTTTTGATTTCTTTGGCGGGATTGCCGCCGACAACACTATAAGGGGTGATATCTTTGGTAACAACGGCACCGGCCGCGATTACCGCGCCCTCGCCGATTTTTATGCCCGGCATTATCATTGCACGCATGCCAATCCATACACCGTCGGCAATTATTGTATCGCCTTTACCCTGATAGCATTCGGTAATTTTTTCATAAGCGGGATAGCAAGAGAACCAATCCATGCGGTGGGTATTATTGCCGCCCATCAGGATAACGGCTTCCGCGCCGATGCAGACATAATCGCCGATAAAGAGTTTGTCAATCGGCCATTGCGGCTGCCAGCTTTTGAGACTGTATTCGTCACCGTAATGATAGCGGATGCAGGCTTCCTCAAAATCCGCACCCCAGGCATTGCTGTAATAACTGTGGCTGCCTTTGATGATGATATTGGGATTTTTAACCGTAGTGCTTAAATATTGCACCTGAGACCAGTGTTTTTCAGCCATATTTTATTTCTTTATTCCTTTTTGCAAGAATTCCGGCAGAGATTTCAGCGAAGAAGCGCCGGAAGCTTTTTGATGGCCGCCGCCGCCGAAAGTTGCGGCGATTTTAGAAACGTCGACATCATTTTTTTCGGTATAAAAAGACAAGTTCCAGCCGTTCTTTTTATTCATGTAAAAATTAATCATCACATCATATTGTTCGCGGTCGGGCAAAGAATCAAAAAATTCGGAATAGCCCTGCGGCATGTTGGCGCAAATGCATTTGTAGCCCATATACTGGCTTTCAAAAGCCAAAGAACGCACCAAACGATAATTGCGCGCCTTAATCCACGAAAGAATGGCTTTGCCTTTTTCTACCGTGGCTCTGATGTCTACTTCATTATTAATCAGGCGTTTCCAGACTTCGTCCTGCGGGCGGTTGACGCCTTGGGACTGAATGGCATATTCAAACGGGCGGACGCGCTTATCTTCCAACATAAACAAATCATTCAGACCGATAAGCTTTATGCCTTCGGGAATCTCTTTGTCCGGATAAAAATATTCCCAGGTCAGGCAAATGGCGGCAGTCCCGACGCGGCGCAAGCCTTTAATTTCCGGTTTGCCGTTTTTGAGAGCCTCGTCATATTCTTTGATGACCGACAAATGGTGGTCAATCCAGATAAAATCTTTAGTCAGGCTCAATTCAAACATAAAATCCAGCGGCAGGGCAATGTCGCAGACAACAATTTTGTCGTGTTTGCGAATGTCCTCATAAGGAATTTCCATATCATGGTTTAAGCCCATCAGTTCACAATCAGGATAAACGCTTCTGACAATTGCTGCGGAGCCTTTGCCGTCATGGTCGGCGATATGGTAGATACATAACATTTCTTATATTCCTTATTCTTTTATAAATCGATTATCATTCCGTCATAAGCCGGAGAAACAAAATCGGGGGTTCGTTGGTTGATTTTATCATAGTCGCATTCGGTTGCCATATGGTTAATAACCGCCCTTTCGGGATTAATTTTTGCAATAACTTCCATTACCTCGTCAAAGCCGGCATGCGACGGCTGTCCGAAAGGCGTTGTCAACGGAAGAATCAACAGCTTCGGACGCTTGGTTATCTGTTTGTAAACCGATGTTGCCAAAGTTTTGAAATCGGCCAGATGAACAATTTCACCATCGTTAAAAGTATAACCGCAGGACGGAACATTATGCCCGAGCAGCTTTAACGGCGTCACCTTGATATTTTTGATGAAAAAAGGCTTGTTCGGTTTGACCTCGTTTAACTTGATGCTAGGCTTGAAAAAAGGATTTCCGCGATTAAAACGCGATGCAACCAGATAAGGAAAACTGCGGCGGATTGTTTTTACCGTTTCTTTCAGGGCATAGCATTCAATGCTTTGAAAACCGACTTTTTCCATATCATCAAAATTATATTTCCCGTGAGAATAAGCGACTTTTCCGTGTGCGCGGAAAGCCTCGTTCAGGCGAATGCGGGTAATTTCGCGCAGGTCGTCAATTCCGTGCAAATGATCGGCATGGGCATGGGTGTATAAAACAGCATCCAAAGCGCGGATATTGTTATCCAGCAGCTGTTGGCGGATATCCGGCGATGTGTCAATCAGGAGCTTAGTGTCATTAAGCTCAATAAAAGTTCCGGTACGCATCCGGCGGTTTTTTGGGTTATCCGGATTGCAATCTCCCCAGCCGCAGGTCAGAGACGGTACGCCGGGAGCAGCGCCTGCGCCTAAAATGGTGACTTTTGACATCAGTACTCGTACCTCCCCTTGTCGCTGGCCTTGCGAAACAGACGAAAGAAGTTATCTGATGTGATTTCTGCCAGTTTTTCCAAAGGGATATCACGGATTTGCGCCAGTTTTTCGGCCGTATGCAACACAAAAGACGGCTCGTTGCGGCGGCCGCGCATCGGCACCGGGGCCAAAAACGGCGCGTCAGTTTCAATCAGCAGGCGGTCAAGCGGTACTGTCGCAAAAATATCGCGCAAATCGCCGGACTTGTTAAAAGTGATTATACCGGAAGCGGAAATATAAAAACCGATGGACAAGGCAAAATCAGCCAGAGCCTTTGATGATGAAAAGCAATGAATTTCACCGCTGAAAGGCTTTTCTTTATAAGCTTCTCCTAAAATATTGATTGTATCGTCATCGGCATCGCGGGTATGAATAATCAACGGCAGTCCGGTTTCCTGCGCGGCTTTAATCTGTTCTTTAAAAATGCGAATCTGAGTATCGCGCGGGGCATAATCATAGTAATAATCCAAGCCGCATTCGCCAATGCCGACCACCTTTTTATGGCCGGTTTCATTAATGATGTCTTGGGCGGTAATATGTTCATATTCCGAAGCATTGTGCGGGTGGACGCCGACAGCCGTGTAAATAAACGGATATTGCTCGGACAAAGCAAGCTGCTGCTGCAGTTCGCCGATGTTGTTGCCGGCATTTAAAATGGTGGTGACGCCGTTTTCTTTGGCACGGGCAATGATATCTTCCAAATCTTCTTCAAAATCATCAAAATCAAGGTGACAGTGGCTGTCGACTAACATCTCATATCCTTTTGCATAAATTGACAATAATGTTCATTAAAGCCTGTTTTTTATCTAAATTCAAGCCGGAAGTTTCACTAAAAATTTTGACGGCTTCTTCCCAAGATTTGACAAATTCTTCCAGATTTCCGGTCTGTCGGACATTTTCGGCAATGAATTTCAAAACCAGTTCCTGTGCCAGTTCATAGCTCTCGTCATCTGCGGTATAAGTGTTGCAGAAATCCAAAACATCGCTAATGGCAAATTTATCCTTGGCATAGATGATTTTTGAAAGCCGGTCATAGACATTCAGTGCATTATTATCCGCATACATTATCGCTTTGCCGATACTCCCCGAAGACAAGGCCGCCAGTTCTTTAACCGCTTTTTCCGACAACTCGGGACGATAGCGGCGCAACAATGAGGCCACGATTTTTTCATCTAACGGCTTCAGATTCAGCTTGGCACAACGGGACTTAATTGTCGGCAGCAAACGGTTGGGGTTATGGCTGATGAGCAACATCAGGGTTTTATACGGCGGCTCTTCCAAAACTTTGAGGATTGCGTTGGCCGAGGCCGAATTCATATCATCAATACTGTCAACCACGACCACACGCCAGCCGTCATTGCCGGAGCGTTTGGATAAAAATTCATTGATGGTGCGGACATCGTCAATGCGGATAAAGGCAGATTTTTTGAGGCCTTTTAATTCCTCATTGCTCATCTGTTCGCCGTCTTTAATCGACTTCATAACCTTTTTGCGGTCAGTTTCGGTATAATCGCGCTCAATGATTTTTAAATCAGGATGGGAATTGTTGGCAACCAGCTTGAAAATAGTCGAATTTTCACCCACGTCAAGGGAATTGTAACTGTCTTTCTGACTGCTGTCGGCACTCAAAATGAAACGGGCAAATTTATAGACTAAAGTAGATTTTCCAATCCCCTCAATTCCGGAAATCAGCCAGGAATTGTGAAGCGTATTGTTTTTCCAGGCGTCAAGCAGGAATTTTTCTTCCGTTTCAAAACCCAGCAGATACGGATTATTGCGGGGAATCAGATTGTTAATGTCTACTTCGGACATGAGTTCAGATTAAACCTTTCGCTGACCACGCGGATAATATCTTTGTGGAGTTCTTCAATTGATTTGTCGGCATTTAAGACAACAAAGCGCTGCGGCTCTTTTGCCGCCATTTCCAGATAACCCTCGCGCAAACGGCCGTGAAATTCCAGTCCGCGGCTTTCATGTCGGGTTTCCTTAACAGCCATATGTCCGGCTTTTTCCATAGAGCGGGCCAAACCGATTTCAGGGTCTAAATCGAGCACAATCGTCAAATCCGGCTTAAAATCCCCGACGGCCAATTTATAAAGATTATCCAGCGTTTCATAAGGTACGCGTTTATTATAGCCGTAATACTGATAAGCAACGGTTGAATCGGCAAAGCGGTCGCTTAAAACCCATTTTCCGTCCTCAAGAGCCGGCCAAATCTTTTTGGTCAGGTGGATGCGGCGGTCGGCATAATAAAGCAAAGCCTCGGCAACGGCGTCCATCTTGTCCTTGTCTCCGGTGACCAACATGGCACGCAGCTCTTTGCCCAGTTCGGTACCGCCGGGTTCTTTGGTCTGGAGAGCGGCAATATCCATTTCATCTTCCAGATATTTGGCCAGCATTTTCAGCTGGGTCGATTTTCCGGTGCCCTCACCGCCTTCAAAGGTGATGAACTTTCCTTTTGTCATTATTCGGCTCCAAACAGCAGATATTTGATATTTTCGGTAATTTTGCCGAACCAGCCGAGTTTATTGATGTCTTTGTTGGCAATCAACGGGACTTCCATGGTTTCGGAACCGGGGACTTCTACACGGACAAAGCCCAGCTTGTCACCTTGTTTGACAGGCGCTTTGACCGGCTTGTCATAAACAGCCGTTAACTTGACTTTGGGAGCTTTGCTCTTTTTTATTGTCCGCAAAACGTCCTGATTGACCAGCAGGTCGACATTTTTCTCATTACCGAACCAAACCGGGATTTCGGCAACTTTCTGACCTTGTTTCAAAACTTTATAATTTTCAAATTCTCTAAAGCCCCAGTTCATGATTTTTTCGGCTTCCTCCGAACGCTCTTTGTTGGAAGACAAGCCGCTCATGACGCCGATTAAACGGCGGTCGCCGCGTTTGGCCGAACCGGTCAGGCAGAAACCGGCTTCTTCGGTGTGGCCGGTTTTCAGACCGTCAGCTTCCGGCATGCTGTAAAGCAGCGGATTGCGGTTGCCTTGTTTGATTTTGTTATGAGTGAAATTGCGCTCTGAAAACAGATAATAGTAATCAGGGAATTGTTTGATGATAATACGGGCAAGCTTGGCCAAGTCTTCAACAGACATTCTCTGATCAGGGTGCGGCCAGCCGGTTGCATTGGCAAAAGATGAATTATGCATACCGAGTTTTTTAGCTTTTTCATTCATGGCCTTGGCAAAATCTTCTTCTGAGCCGGCAATATTCTCGGCAGCGACGATACAAGCGTCATTACCTGACTGAATGATCTGTCTCTTATACACATCTCCGAGCCCACGAGACGGAGCTACATCTCGT
>URWU01000023.1 GCA_900551585.1 uncultured Alphaproteobacteria bacterium
GAGATGTAGCTCCGTCTCGTGGGCTCGGAGATGTGTATAAGAGACAGGTTCTTTGTTGAGCGGGGATTTTTTTGTTCGGAATATGACTGCTATCAGCGGTGATATGAATTAATCTTAAGGAGAAGATAGACTCATTTTTCAGAAAAATGAGGATTGCTGCTGCAAACAGGTGCAGAATCTCTGAAAAGGGAAGCTTCGGATTTTGCAACGAAGGCCGCAGGTGAGGGAAAGAACTGCTAACTTGCAGATTTTAATTGATTTTTAACTATCGGTGAGGATGAGGTTATAATAAAATTGTTATTGATAAAAAAGCTAAAAAACTTGCCTCTCAATCGATAATATAGCTTGCAATTTTAGACTCAAAGGTATAAAAATAGACGAATTTATAAGCTATTATTTTGCGAATCGCGTCAAGAGGAAGAAATTTCCTACGGTTTGGCGTGGTTTTTCGTTTAAAAAATCTAGATTTTTCAACTTTCTGCGGTCGGGGTGCGGTTTTTCCGCCAGTATAGTCGCAGAATCATAACCTATAAGGATTAAAGCATAATGTTGAAGTCTTATACGAACAAAAAACGTGTAAGAAGAAGTTTCGGCAGAATCGATGCTGTTGCAGATATGCCGAGCTTAATCGAAATTCAAAAAGGTTCTTATGACAGCTTTATCCAGGTTCCGGGGGCAGAACCCTGCGAATTTGGCCTGGAAGAAGTTTTCAAATCCATTTTCCCAATCAAAGATTTTTCCGGTAACGGCGAATTAGAGTTTGTTAAATATGAACTCGAAGAGCCGAAATATGACGTTGATGAATGTATCAAACGTGATATGACCTATGCCGCTCCCGTCAAAGCAACCCTGCGTTTGGTTGTTTGGGATACCGACGAAGCTACCGGCGCAAAATCTATTCACGATATTAAAGAGCAAGACGTTTATATGGGCGATATCCCGTTGATGACAGATAAAGGTACCTTTATCTGCAACGGTACCGAGCGTGTTGTCGTTTCGCAAATGCACCGTTCTCCGGGCGTGTTCTTTGATCATGACAAAGGTAAGACTGTCGCTTCCGGTAAATATCTGTTTGCCGCCCGCGTTATCCCTTACCGCGGTTCATGGTTAGATTTTGAATTTGACGCCAAAGATTTGCTCTATGCACGTATCGACCGCCGCCGTAAGCTGCCGATTACTTCGGTTTTGTATTCTTTGTATTCCAAAGCAACCGAAGAAAAAATCGCTAAGCTGGCTAAAGAAGGTAAAAAGATTGATCCGGCCGAAATCAAAGGTATGGATAAAGAAGAAATCTTGAATTACTTCTATGATGTTGATAGTTATGTTGCCGACAAAAAAGCCTGGAAAGTTAAATTCGAACCCTCTCGTATGAAAGGCGTTAAATTTGACTTTGATTTGGTTAATGCCAAAACCGGCGATGTTGTTTTGGAGCAGGGCAAAAAGCTTTCTCCGCGTCTGGCTCAGAAACTGGCTGACGAAGGTTTGGAATTCTACAAAGTTGCCGCTGAACAAATGATCGGCAAATTCCTGGCTTCCAATGTTGTTGAAAACAAAACAGGTGAAATCATTGCCGAAGCCGGTGATGAAATCTCAGAAGAAATGCTTGAGAAAATTGCTAAAGCCAAAATCGGCGAAGTTAAAACTCTGTTTATTGACGGTGTGAATGTCGGACCTTATATCCGCAACACTCTGGCTGCAGACAAAAACTCCTGCCGCGAAGAAGCTTTGCTGGATATCTACCGTGTTATGCGCCCGGGTGAACCGCCTACCTATGAGACCGCTGATCAGCTGTTTAACGGTTTGTTCTTTGACATTGACCGTTATGACCTGTCTTCTGTCGGCCGCGTTAAAATGAACGTTGCTCTGGACATCTCTTTTGATGATGCTCCGGATACTTACCGCGTTTTGCGCAAAGACGATATTCTGCGTATTGTCAAACGTTTGGTTGAACTGCGTGACGGCAAAGGCGAAGTTGATGATATTGACCACCTCGGCAACCGTCGTGTCCGTTCGGTCGGCGAATTGATGGAAAACCAATATCGTATGGGCTTGCTGAGAATGGAAAGAGCCATTCGCGAAAGAATGTCTTCCGAAGTTCTGAATAATGTCAAACCTCAGGATTTGGTCAATGCCAAACCGATTGCTTCGGTTATCCGCGAGTTCTTCGGTTCTTCACAGTTGTCACAATTTATGGATCAGAACAACCCGTTGTCCGAGATTACCCATAAGCGTCGTTTGTCCGCATTGGGACCCGGCGGTTTGTCTCGTGAACGCGCCGGATTTGAAGTCCGAGACGTACACCCGACTCACTACGGCCGTATCTGCCCGATTGAAACACCTGAAGGTCCGAACATCGGTTTGATTAACTCTTTGTCGACTTATGCCCGCATCAACAAATACGGCTTCATTGAATGTCCGTATCGTAAAGTTGTAAACGGCGTTGTTACCAAAGAAGTTGTTTATCTGTCAGCCAATGAAGAAGGTAAGTTCAAAATTGCGGAAGCTAATGCGAAAGTCAAAGCTGACGGCAATTTTGAAAATGATATGATTGCCTGCCGCAAAGCCGGTGAGTTTGAATTTGCAAAACCGGAAGAAATCGACTTCATCGACGTTTCGCCGAAACAGTTGGTTTCTGTTGCGACTGCTTTGATTCCGTTCTTGGAAAACGATGACGCAAACCGTGCCTTGATGGGTGCAAACATGCAGCGCCAAGCTGTTCCTTTGCTCCGTTCCGAGGCTCCTCTGGTCGGTACCGGTGTTGAAGGCACTGTTGCCAAAGATTCCGGTGCAACGGTTGTTGCCAAACGCGACGGTATTGTTTCTCAGGTTGACGCGACCCGTATCGTTGTTACCTCTGAGGGTGAAAACGTTACCGATGCCGGCGTTGATATTTACAAATTGCAGAAGTTCCGCCGTTCAAACCAGAATACCTGCATTAATCAGGTTCCGCTGGTTAAAGTCGGCGACAAGGTTAAAGCCGGTGACATTATGGCTGACGGCCCCTGCACCGAAATGGGCGAATTGGCCTTGGGTAAAAACGTTCTGGTTGCTTTCATGCCCTGGAACGGTTTGAACTACGAGGATGCGATTTTGCTGTCTGAGCGTATTTCCCGCGATGATGTCTTCACTTCTTTGCATATTGAAGAATTTGAAGTTATGGCCCGCGATACCAAACTCGGTCAGGAAGAAATCACCCGCGATATTCCGAACGTTGGTGAAGAAGCTTTGCGCAACCTCGATGAGGCCGGCATTGTTTACATCGGCGCCGAAGTTAAAGCCGGTGATATTCTGGTCGGTAAAGTAACTCCGAAGGGTGAATCTCCGGTTACTCCGGAAGAGAAACTGCTGCGTGCCATCTTTGGTGAGAAAGCCTCTGATGTCCGCGATACTTCTCTGCGCGTTCAGCCGGGTATTGAAGGTATTGTTGTTGACGTTCACGTCTTCTCACGCCGCGGCGTTGAAAAAGACGAGCGTGCTTTGTCAATCGAGCAGGAAGAAATTTCGGCTCTGGCTAAAGACCGCGATGATGAAATCAACATTATCCGCACCAACTTTGAAAGCCGTTTGAAATCAATGCTGCTTGGTCATGTTGTTGTTGACGCCCCGAAAGGCATTTCAAAGAATACAACTCTGACGGCTGATGTTCTGGAAAGCATTCCGGCTTCTCAGTGGCGCAAGATTGTGGTTAAAGATGAAGACATTATGTCTAAAATCGAAGAACTGCTGGCTGCTTATGATGCCCGTGTCGAAAAAATCCAGAAACACTTTGACAACAAAGTTGAAAAAGTTCAGCGCGGCGATGATTTGCTGCCGGGCGTTCTGAAGATGGTTAAAGTCTTCATTGCGACCAAACGTAAAATCCAAACCGGTGATAAAATCGCCGGACGCCACGGTAACAAAGGTACAATTTCCCGCGTTCTGCCGTTGCAGGATATGCCCTACATGGAAGACGGTACAGCTGTTGATATCGTTCTGAACCCGTTGGGTGTGCCTTCTCGTATGAACGTCGGTCAAATTTTGGAAACCCACTTGGGCTGGGCCGCTCGTGCTCTCGGTGAGAGATTGAACGAGATGATGGAACAGTACAAGAGAGGCGAAAAGACCATTAAAGAACTCAACGAAGAACTGAAAAATGTTTACGGTGAGAAACAGTACAAAGAAGATATTAAATCTTTGAACGAAGAAGAACTGACTGAAATGGTTTCCAACCTCAAACGCGGTGTTCCGATGGCTACTCCTGTATTTGACGGTGCAACCGGTGATGACATTAACTCGATGTTGTCTCTGGCCAACCTGCCGACATCTGGTCAGATTGACCTTTATGACGGCCGTACCGGTGAGAAATTTGACCGTAAGGTTACCGTAGGTATTATCTACATGCTTAAACTTCACCACATTGTCGACGAGAAAATGCATGCTCGTTCTGTTGGTCCGTACTCTCTGGTTACTCAGCAACCTCTGGGTGGTAAGGCTCAATTCGGTGGTCAACGTTTCGGTGAGATGGAAGTATGGGCTCTCCAGGCTTATGGTGCTGCTTATACTCTGCAGGAAATGTTAACCGTTAAATCCGATGACGTAAACGGCCGTACCAAAGTTTATGAGGCCATTGTTCGCGGCGATGACGGATTTGAGGCCGGTATTCCGGAATCCTTTAACGTTCTTGTTAAAGAAATCAAATCTCTGTGCCTGAACGTCGAACTGTTGAACGAAGAAGTTTAAGGAAAAGGAGTAAGATATAAATGAATGATATAATGAAATATTTTGGTCAGCAGGTCTCAGGTGAATCTTTTGACCAGATTAAAATTTCGATTGCCTCTCCTGAACAAATTCGTTCATGGTCTTACGGTGAAGTTAAAAAGCCGGAAACCATCAACTATCGTACGTTCAAACCTGAGCGCGACGGTTTGTTCTGTGCTCGTATTTTCGGTCCTGTCAAGGATTACGAATGCTTGTGCGGCAAATATAAAAGAATGAAATACCGCGGCGTTGTCTGCGAAAAGTGCGGCGTTGAAGTCACACTTTCCAAAGTTCGTCGTGAGAGAATGGGCCATATTGAGTTAGCCGCTCCGGTTGCTCACATCTGGTTCTTGAAATCTCTGCCGAGCCGTATCGCCATTCTGACCGATATTCCGATGAAAGCTTTGGAACGCGTTCTGTATTTTGAGAGCTACATTGTTATCGAACCGGGTCTGACCCCGTTGTCGGTTAATGAGCTTTTGACTGAAGAACAGTATCAGGAAGCGATTGACGAATATGGCGAAGATGCTTTCCGTGCCGGTATCGGTGCCGAAGCTTTGAAAGAAATTTTGGCTTCTATTGATTTGGAGGCTGAACAGGCTGCCATTCGTGAAGAGCTGAAAGACAACGCTTCGGAAGCAAAACGCAAAAAACTGGTTAAACGCCTGAAAATCATTGAAGCTTTCTTGGAATCAAACACCAAGCCGGAATGGATGATTTTGGATGTTCTGCCGGTTATTCCGCCTGAGCTGCGCCCGTTGGTGCCTCTGGACGGCGGTCGTTTTGCAACTTCCGATCTGAACGATTTGTATCGTCGCGTGATCAACCGTAACAACCGTTTGAAGAGATTGATGGAACTGCACGCTCCCGACATTATTATCCGTAATGAAAAGAGAATGCTGCAGGAATCAGTTGACGCTTTGTTTGACAACGGCCGCCGCGCCCGCGCGATTACCGGTACCAACAAACGTCCGTTGAAATCTCTGTCAGATATGTTGAAAGGTAAGCAAGGTCGTTTCCGTCAGAACCTCTTGGGTAAACGTGTTGACTATTCCGGCCGTTCGGTTATTACCGTTGGTCCGGAACTCAAACTGCACCAGTGCGGTCTGCCGAAGAAAATGGCTCTGGAATTGTTCAAACCTTTCGTTTATGCAAAACTGGAACTTTATGGTCACGCGACTACGATTAAAGCAGCAAAACGCATGGTCGAAAAAGAGCGTCCGGAAGTTTGGGATATCTTGGAAGAGGTTATCCGCGAGCACCCGGTTATGCTGAACCGTGCGCCGACCCTGCACAGACTTGGTATTCAGGCTTTTGAACCGGTTCTGGTAGAAGGTAAAGCCATTCACTTGCACCCGTTAGTTTGTACAGCGTTCAACGCCGACTTCGACGGTGACCAAATGGCTGTCCACGTTCCGTTGTCTGTTGAAGCCCAGCTTGAAGCCCGTGTCTTGATGATGTCTACCAACAACATCTTGTCGCCTGCTTCCGGTAAGCCGATTATCGTTCCTTCACAAGATATGGTTCTGGGTATTTACTACCTGACATATGAAGCTGAGGGTTTGACCGGCGAGGGTTCTGTTTTTGCCGATACGGATGAAGTCGAAATGGCTCTGGACGCCAAAGCTGTTGATTTGCACTCCAAAATCAAATGCCGCATGGAATATGTGGCTGATGACGGTGAAATCAAGACCGGCATTGTTGAAACAACTCCGGGTCGTATTTTGGTTTCGCAGATTCTGCCGAAGCACAAAAACGTTCCTTTCTCTCTGGTTAACCGTTTGGTTAAAAAGAAAGAAATCGGTGAAATCATTGATATTGTTTATCGTCACTGTGGCCAGAAAGAAACTGTTCTGTTCGTCGATAAAATCATGACCTTAGGTTTTACCAATGCTTGTAAGGCAGGTATTTCTTTCGGTAAGGACGATTTGATTGTTCCTGACGCTAAGAAAGAACTGATTGCCGAAACCGAGAAACAGGTTAAAGAGTTTGAGCAGCAATACCAAAACGGTTTGATTACCAAAGGTGAAAAATATAACAAGGTGGTCGATATCTGGGCTGCTTGCACCGACAAAATTGCTGATGAAATGATGAAAAACATTTCTAAGACCGAACATGGTTATATCAACTCCGTCTACATGATGGCTCACTCCGGTGCGCGTGGTTCTGCCGCACAAATGCGCCAGTTGGCCGGTATGCGCGGTTTGATGGCGAAACCTTCCGGTGAAATTATCGAACAACCGATTATTTCAAACTTTAAAGAAGGTCTGACCGTGTTGGAATACTTTAACTCAACCCACGGTGCCCGTAAAGGTTTGGCCGATACCGCATTGAAGACCGCTAACTCCGGTTATCTGACCCGTCGTCTGGTTGATGTCGCTCAGGATGTTGTTATTACCGAAACCGACTGCGGAACCGAGCGCGGCATTATTGTTCGTCCGGTTGTTGACGGCGGTAATGTTATCGTTTCTATCGGTGAGAGAATTCTGGGTCGTACGATTCAGGAAGATATTCTGCATCCTGAAACCGGCGAGCTGGTTCTGCCTAAAGGCAAACTGGTTGATGAAAACGACGTTGAAGCCGTTGAAAAAGCCGGTGTTGAGCAGGTTAAAATCCGTTCGGTTCTGACTTGCGAAAGTGCTGAAGGCGTTTGCGCTGCATGTTATGGCCGTGACCTGGCCCGCGGTACTCCGGTCAACATCGGTGAAGCTGTCGGCGTTATTGCCGCCCAGTCAATCGGTGAGCCCGGTACCCAGCTGACCATGAGAACCTTCCACATCGGTGGTGCCGCTCAGAAAGGCGCCGAGCAGGCTTCTATTGAAGTTCCGTTTGCCGGTGTGATGAATCTCGAAAATCAACATGTGGTTTATAACAAAGAAGGCAATGGTATTATCTTGTCCCGTAACTGCGAAATCGTTATCGTTGACGCAAACGGCCGCGAGAAATCCCGCCACCATATCCCTTACGGTACCAAACTGCTGGTTAAAGAAGGCGATAAGGTTAAGAAGGGACAGAAAGTTGCCGAGTGGGATCCGTTTACCGTTCCGGTTATTTCTGAAAAAGCCGGTAAGGTTGAACTGGTTGACTTGATTAATAATATTTCTGTTAAGGAATCTACCGATGAAACAACCGGTATCACTTCTAAGGTTGTTATTGACTGGCGTTCAAGCGCTGCCAATGCCGGCCTGAAACCGAGTATTATTCTCAAAGACGCCAAGGGCAAACCCGTTACTTATGATAACGGCAAAGAGGTTCGCTACTACGTTTCCGTTGATGCCATTTTGTCTGTTGACAACGGTCAGGAAATCGAAGTCGGTGATGTTCTCGCCCGTATCCCGAGAGAAAGCTCAAAAACCAAAGATATTACCGGTGGTCTGCCGCGCGTTGCCGAGCTGTTTGAAGCCCGCCGCCCGAAAGATCAGGCTATTATCTCCGATATTGACGGTATGGTTGAATTTGGCAAAGACTATAAAGCCAAACAGCGTATTACCGTTGTACCGAAGAAAGGTAACCCGATTGAATACCTGATTCCGAAAGGACGTCATCTGGTTGTTCAAGACGGTGATATCGTTAAGAAAGGCGACATGCTGGTAGAAGGTACTCCTGCTCCTCATGATATTCTGCGTGTTCTCGGTGTTGAGAAGCTGGCTGAATATCTGGTTAAAGAAGTTCAGGACGTTTACCGTCTGCAAGGTGTTAAGATTAATGACAAGCATATTGAAGTTATTGTTTCGCAGATGCTGCGCAAGGTTGAGATTACCGCTCCCGGTGATACCACCTTCCTGGTCGGCGAACAGGTTGACCGTGATGTGTTTGAAGCTGAGAATGCAAAGGTTATTGCCAACGGCGAAAATCCGGCTGAAGCCGATCCGATTTTGCTCGGTATTACCAAAGCTTCTCTGCAGACCAAGTCATTTATCTCTGCCGCTTCCTTCCAGGAAACAACCCGCGTCTTGACTGAGGCTGCCGTTGAAGGCAAAGTCGACAGACTGAGCGGATTGAAAGAAAACGTTATCGTCGGTCGTTTAATCCCGGCCGGTACAGGTAATGTTCTCCGAGCCCTGAAGAAAGTTGCAGCTCAGAATGATAAGGAAATCTTGTCGCTTAAAGAAGAAGCTGCTGCCGCACAGTTAGAAAGTTCGGCAAATGAATAACTAAAAGGATTTCGCAAAACGGCTTTCATGCCAGGAGTTTTCTCTTTCGTGTACTTAAGGTGTACACATCAGTTCAAAACGCCGTCGCAGCAAAGCCATTTATCGAAACCATAGATAAACGATAAGAAAAAACCTCCTGAGAAATCAGGAGGTTTTTTTTAGTTGTTTTTTGAAGAAGAAGTGTTAAATTATGCCCCGTAAATCAATTAAAAATTAATAAGCTTATGGTGAACGTAATTACTGTTTCAGTATTGGCAATCGTTGTTGTCGTACTGGTTGTTTTACTTATTATTGAGAAAAGAAAGCCGAAATGCCGTTGCCGTCAAGGCGGTTGTCATGGCTGCGGAGGGTGTCATCACGAAGAAAATACGTCTTCCTGCTCAGGGTGCGGTTGTCATGATGATTAGTGTTAAACAGATATAAAGGTGGTAAAATTTTTATTAAAAACCTTGTTTAAAATTTAATACCATGATTGCCATTTTTCTGTCAGTAGTTTTAGCTCTTGTTTGTTTGATTTATGCGATCAAAAGCCGGTTGAACGAACTTGATGCCAAGCGCGAAGCAAAAAAGCTTCGAAAGCATTATGACTTGTCCTGCCAGGGTATTGCCGCGATTTATCAATCGTTGCCCGGTGAGGAACAAAAGAAACTCCGCAGTTTGTCGCAGCGGAAGGTTTTTGATGATGAAGGAGATGATACGGTGGTTTATCCGCTTAAGATGACGGGATACGGCTCTCGCACGGTGGCCGAAAGACAAAAACGGGCACAAGAACGCCTGATTTGGAAAGAGGTTTATCGTCATCTGGTTTCTAAAGACAGCTGAGACACATCAGCAAAGGGTTTTGATATCTTGGTATATCAAAGCCCTTTTTTTATGGATAATCACAAAAAAAGCCCGTCAATTTAGACGGGCTGTGATTGCTGTTTGAATGATTATTTACCGGTCATTCCTTTTTCGTTTAAGATTTTAAGGAACTGGTAAGCGCTCATGTCTTTAGACTGTTTGCCGTTTTTGAGGCTGTTGTCTTTGTTGGCGCCAAAATCGTCGGTGACCTTAAAGGTTCTTTCACTGATGTCTTTCAGGGTCAGCGGGTTGATTTTTTCGCCTTTGAGCAAGCTGTCAATCGGTTTGTGGAGTTTGTCCTGGTCGCCGCGGACAACACCCAGCTTGGCCAATTTTTCCTCATCGCTCTGGCCGGCAAATTTAGCTTTCATTTCATCAGGCAGGTTTTTGAAGGCTTCCAAATCGCTCATTGTGCGTTTGACGGCATCTTCGGTAGATAATTTTTCCTGATGGGCAATTCTCTTGCCGTATTGTTTCAGCATATTGACATCAATATGTTCCGGCGTAATTGTTACCTCGGGAAGCTGTCCGCCGTCATAAGTTTTGGCAACGTTTTCAATTTTGTTTTCTTTTTTGTCTTTGTCGCCGGCGCCTTTTTTACCGTAGCCGCTTAATAAAGCTGCTGTAGCCAGAACACCGACAACAATCGGGGCAGCGTGTTTTTTGACCCAGTCTTTGGCTTTGCCGAACCAGGCAAAAACACCGCCTTTTTTCTTCTTTTTATCTTCTTTTTGAGGCTGGGCTTTTTTGTTGTCAGAAGTCTGAACTGCTTCTCCCGGGGTATAAACCGGTTCGGAAACAATGCCGTCCTGAGTTTTATTTGGGGCAGGAGGCGTGCGTTTAGCCATGGCGTCGCGGAAAGAACGGGCGTCTTTATTAATGGCGCGTCCTTTGTCATAACCGAAAGCGTCAATAAAGAGCGGAACAACAACCAGTTCTTCGTCTTTGACTTTGTTCGGTTCTTTCATGCGGGTGCGGGCCTGAGAGGTTAAACTCTCAATATCCTTGGCTTTTTGTTCCGGTGTGCGGCGCGGGTTTTGCTCAATCGCTTCTTTCAGAAACAGATAATCCTGTAAGGTTCTGTCCTGAGGTTTCTTTTTCATCAGTTCTTTGATTTTTGCTGTTTTTGATTTTTCGGTATCTGCTTTTTGAGCCTGCTGTTGTTTGGCTTTTTCCTGAGCCTGCTGACGCAAATCTTTGAGGCGGTCAAGAGCTTTCTGAGCGGCCGGCGTATATTCGTAAGAACCTTTATTATACTCTTTGCCGAAAGTTTCGATGTATTTCTGCATGGAGTCGATAGCGTCCGAATCAATATCAAGATAACCGTCGGCAAAAGCGGCAATGTCGGCAGAACCCTTTTCAACGCTGTCAGCAAACAAGTCGCCGTGGACACTTTCATAATTGGGATCGAGTTCTTTCAACAGGTCGTGATTTTGAACGTCATTCGGCGCTTTCAAGTAAACGTCATAAGCTTTCAAGAAACCGTCAAGCTGGTCTTTGCCATAAGTTGTTTTAGCACGGGGAGCTTCTTTTGCAGTCTTGGACTTTTCTGCAGGTTTTTCTTTTTGAACATCCTGAACCATTGTTTGAGTTGCTGTCGGTTCTGCTCTGGTGAAAACATCAATTTTTTCCGGCAGATTATATTTTTTCATAATCTGGTCTTCCAAGAGCTTTAACTTGGCGGCGTTAAGGCTGTGAAAAGCTTCGCGCAGTTTGTTATTGGTGTCGGCATTCCACTGGCCGCGATTGGCTTCGGAATTAAATTCTTCATATTTTTGCCGAGCCTGCGCCAGATCCTCAAAATTGTCAAAATAGCCATTTTCAAGAATAGAAGCAAATTCTTCAATCGGCTGAGCCAATTCAGGATGTTGTTTGGTTATATAGCCTTTATGGGTTGCAGCAGTGGAGTGTCTGCCTGTGTGTGCTTTGATTTCATCCTGTCTCTTATACACATCTGACGCTGCCGACGACTAGTCGAGTGTAGA
>URWU01000024.1 GCA_900551585.1 uncultured Alphaproteobacteria bacterium
TCGTGGGCTCGGAGATGTGTATAAGAGACAGATTAATGAGTTCAAACACTTCATTCTCAAAATGACCAATAAATAAGGAGATAATAAAGTAAAAACCAGCCAATAACAAAAGTTGTTTATACACGTTCTTCATCTTGATTATCTCCATTACAATTAAATTATCAAATTAAAGCATCTATTTTACTTTTTTACAAGTCTCATCATAAGTAGCTTTTCCTCGGGCTATATATCCTCCAACTTAAGCTACACAGTCAATTCACAGTTTAATTTACAGTGTAAAAACAACCCGAGTAATGGTTGTTTTATCTGCCAAGTCACTAATATATTAATTTATGAAGAAGTGAAAACTTCTGTAGTAAATTTAGTTAAAGTGAACAAACTCGGGGTTCGACCCTCTCGGGAAGCAATAAAAAAAGCCCCTCACGAGGAGGGACTTTTTTTATTGGCGTACCTGGCAGGAGTCGAACCCGCGACCTTTGGCGTCGGAGGCCAACGCTCTATCCAACTGAGCTACAGGTACATCAAAACATTCCATGTAATACACTAAATTATTTCACAATTCCAGCAAAATTTTATCATTTCCGCAAATTAAAAGCCTTTTTCACAAATTTTCTCTTGACTAATCGCCTAATAATATGTATTAACAAGCAACAAGTTCATTTCATGGATAAATTTAAGGATAATAATAATGGCTAAAAAGTGTGAAATTTCAGGCACCGGCGTTATGAGCGGTAACAATGTCAGCCACGCTAACAACAGAACCCGTCGTCGTTTTCTGCCTAACTTACAAGTTGTTTCGCTGCTGAGCGAAAAACTCGGTCGAATTTTCAAATTGAAAGTTTGCTCTAAAACTTTGCGTTCTATTGAACACAACGGCGGTTTGGATTCTTATTTGGAATCAACCTCCAATACCAAATTAAGTGATGAAGCAATCAAAATCAAAAAAACCATTGCTAAAGGCAAATAATTAAAAGCTTCAAGTTTAACCGACTTAGAAATACCTTCTTAAAAATTTTAAGAAGGTATTTTTTTATCCCCGTTATCCCCATAATCCACAGGCCTGAAAATTTTAATCTCTCATTCTCTTTGAACTTTAAAAATTTATTGTTTATAAGGGTAACAAAACTTCGAATAGCGCATAAAAATAATCCCCTCTTGAAAGACGACGATGGAAACAACGATAGATACCAGCAAACTCCCGCAAAACCTTGAAGCCGAACAGGCGCTGCTCGGCGCAATTCTTGCCAACAACAAAGCATTTGAAAAAGTTTCGGAATTTTTGAAACCGCAGCATTTTGCCGATTCGACTCATGCCAAGATTTTTGAAGTTATCTCCAAACTTATCACCCGCGGGCACATCGCCGACGTTATCACCCTCAAGAACTATTTTGAACAGGAAGGAACTTTAAACGACCTCGGCGGCCACCAATATCTGATTAAGCTCGCCGACAGCGCCACACCGCTGACCAATGCCGAATATTATGCCCAGTTTATTTATGACAAATATCTGCGCCGCGAACTGATTGCCACCGGTTTTGATATTGTTAACGAAGCCAACAAAGAAGATTTGGATTCTGATGCCATGGAGCAGATTGAAGCTGCCGAAAAGAAGCTTTTCGAACTTGCCAATCAGGGAGAGCATCAGGGCGGCTTTGTAGATTTCGGCGAAGCTTTGAGCCTGTCTTTGAGCAACATTGAAGAAGCTTATCAGAAAGAAGGCAAAATCTCCGGCCTGCCGACGGCACTTGATGCTCTTGATAACAAGACCGGCGGTTTGAACGATTCCGACTTAATCATTATCGCTGCCCGTCCGGCTATGGGTAAAACCGCTCTGGCAACCAATATCGCTTATAACGTTGCTGATTATATGTACCATAACAAAGCCTTGGAGCAGTCAAAAAAAGGCGTAGCGTTTTTCTCTCTGGAAATGTCCGCCGACCAGCTGGCCAGCCGTATTTTATCAACCGTCACGCAGACAAATGCCCACAAAATGCGTACCGGTGAATTGGATAATGCCGAATTCACCCGCATTGCCGCCGCCGTCCGCGAGCTGGAAAAAATTCCGCTTTATATTGACGACACCCCGGGCTTAAACATCAACTCTATCCGTACCCGCGCCCGCCGCCTCAAACGCAACAAAGGCCTGGGCCTGATTGTAATTGACTATATTCAATTGATTATGGGCAGCGGCTCTAAAAAGAACGAAGGCAACCGTGTGCAGGAAATCTCCGAAATTTCCCGCGGTCTGAAAATCCTGGCCAAAGAACTGAGTCTGCCGGTTATTGCCCTGTCACAATTGAACCGCGGCGTTGAGCAGCGCGATGATAAACGTCCGTTAATGTCCGACCTGCGTGAATCCGGTTCAATCGAGCAAGATGCCGACAGCGTCATGTTCATCTACCGCGAAAACTATTATCTGCAAAACGAAGAACCGCAGCAAAAAGCCGCCGAAACACCGGAACATTTGCAAAAACGCCATGAAGAATGGGAAGCCCGTGTCCGCGCCACACAAAACGTCAGTGAAGTTATCATCGGTAAAAACCGTCACGGTTCAACCGGAACGGTTCAGTTGTTCTGGAACGGCGAATTCACTCAGTTCGGTAATCTGGCCAAAGAAGAATACCTGCCTGACCAAATTGGCGCCGAATAATCAATGCCGGCATTTGCCGCAGCAGCCGTCGCCGCACTTGCAGGAATTATCCTCATTATGCTTTTCTGACTGCAGCCGACCGTTGATTGTCACATTATAAGGGCTCGAGAACATTGAACCGAGAATTTTGCCGCTGTATTCATGTTCCGGACTGTCGCAATTGAGAATAACATCATCAGGCATCTGCGGATTTTCTTCCTCAATTTTGCCTTGTTCTATTTGCCGGCGCATTTTTTCCAAACGCTCGCGTTTGCCTTCACAGCAGGAGCAGGAATTTTGTACCGGGATTTGCAACAACATTTTTGCCAGCCAGCCGAACATTTTTAGTTCTCCTTAATCTTTGTTTGCTATAGTTTGCCATATAAGCGTTAAAAAAAGGAAAAGACCGTGTCTGAAAAATTTTGGGAAAATAAATCCCTCGCCGAATTCACGCCCGCCGAATGGGAATCAATCTGCTGCCGCTGCGGCAAATGCTGCCTGATTAAGCTTCAGGACGAGGACAGCGACGATGTCTGGTACACCGACCTCGTCTGCCGCTATTTCAACCATGCCGACTGCAGCTGTACCTGTTATGACGAGCGCTGCAAACTTGTTCCCGAATGCCTTAAATTAGATATTCATAACGTTGATAAAATTCAATGGATGCCGCAGTCCTGCGCCTACCGCTTTTTATACACCACCGGCACGCTGCCGGACTGGCACCCGCTTGTCACCGGCAAACCTCTGAGTAACGAGCATAGTGTTAAAAACCGCTGCACTTCCGAGCTTCTCGTCAAAGAAGAAGACTGGGAGGACCACATTTTAGAGGACGAAGAGCCATGAGTTCCGATTCTTCATATTTTGCCGACGACGAGTACGACCCGCAAAGCCGCTTTAACATCCTCAATCATTTTGAAAAAGAGTTTTGGAAAAAGAAAAAACTGGAAGAAATGAGCAAGGAAGAATGGGAGCTTCTTTGTGACGGCTGCGGCAAATGCTGCCTGAACAAAATCGAAATCAAAGGCAAAATCAAATTCACTAACACCCGCTGCCGTTTTTTGGACTGCCAAAGCTGCCTATGCCGCATTTATGAACACCGCTTTGAAAAAGTTGAAGACTGCCGCGATATTGATTTGGCCGCCATCAGGGAAAAGCCGCGCTGGCTGCCGAAAACCTGTGCTTACTGGCTGCTGGACAACGGCTATGATTTGCCGAGCTGGCACCCGCTGCTTACCGGCCGCGCCAATTCTGTTCATGAAGCGCAAATGTCGCTGCAAAACCGCCCGACCGTTTCCGAAACAGGAATAGAGGACTATGAAGATTACGTTGTTGACTGGCAAGACCTTTAATATTCAGCAGGCACTGAATATGGAGATAAAGGTTATCAAATCTCCTGCCGCCAAACGCCTCACGCTCCGCATTGATGCCAGAGAGCGCATTCCGGTATTGACGATTCCCTCACGCTGCTCTTCACAAAAAGCCGTGGATTTTGTAAACCAGCACCGCGAATGGATTGCTGAAAATCTTGATAAAATTCCGGTAGCCAAACGGTTTGAAGACGGCGAAACCATCTCGATTCTCGGCAAAAATTATACCATTTGCCATGCCCCGCAAAGCCGCCGCGGCGCTTATATTGAAGAAGACAAGCTTTATGTTTCCGGCGCTGCCGAATTTTTGCACCGGCGCGTTTGCGATTATATCAAAAAAACAGCCCAAAAAGAATTTCTCAAACTCTCGCAAAAAATGGCAAAAAAAATCGGCTGCCATGTCAAAAGCGTCGTCATTAAAGATACCAAATCCCGCTGGGGCAGCTGCTCGACTTTAGACAACATCAATTATAACTGGCGCGTGGCTCTGGCTCCGGAATTTGTCATTCATTATTTAATTGCCCACGAGGTATCGCACCTTTTGCACCCCGACCATTCAAAAAACTTCTGGCAGTGCGTCAAAAATCTGTTCCCGCGCTGCGGCGAAGGCCGCCTGTGGCTCAAACAGCACGGCAAAGATCTCTATCTGTATGAATAGCCGCAGTCTATTGATTTTTTCAAAATAAACCCCTATATTATCTAAGAACAATCTTAAACAGGAGAAATACCGTTATGGAAACTAAAACTAATGTTCAAGCCAAAGCCTATGTTGACGAAGGTTTGCGTCAATACATGCTCAAAGTTTACAACTATATGGCCGGCGGCTTGTGCTTGACCGCTTTGACCGCTTATCTCATTGCCTATACTCCGGCTCTGTTCCGCCTCTTCTTCAGCGTCTCTGCCAACGGCGCCGTCGGATTGAGTGCTTTCGGCTGGCTGTGCTTTTTGGCACCGTTGATTATGGTCTTTGCGTTCGGCTGGGTTTTGAACCGCGGCTCTCTGGCTCAGGTCCAGGGAATGTTCTGGGGCTTTTCCGCCGTTATGGGCTTGTCTTTAACCCCGATTTTAATGGCTTACACCGGCGCCAGCGTTGCCCGTGTTTTCCTGATTTCGGCTGCCATGTTCGGCGGCATGAGCCTGTACGGCTACACCACTAAAAAAGATTTGACCGGCGTCGGTTCTTTTCTGATTATGGGCCTGTGGGGACTGATTATCGCCTCGGTTATCAATATTTTCATGAAAAGCCCGGGCATGAGCTATGCCGTTTCGGTCATCGCCGTTATCGTTTTCACCGGCTTAACGGCTTATGATACACAAGTTATCCGCCAGATGTATTATGAGCAGGACAGCTCTGACACCATCAGCCGCAAGGCTATCAGGGGCGCTTTGAGCCTGTATCTCGATTTTATCAACATGTTCATCGCTTTGATGAATTTGCTGGGTCAGCGCCGTTAAGATTAACGCGAAAACAAAACATTAAAGGGCTTAAATTTATTTTTAAGCCCTTTTTTTGTTGACTTTATAACTGATTATATTTATAAGCAAATTGTCTGCAATGACAGACATCTTTCCGAGAGGTTCCGCTTTGTACACGGAATCTTCAAATAACTAATAACAACCGGCTGAAAATCAGCCTTAACCGGAGAAAACAAATGAAACGTACTTATCAACCGAGTAAATTGGTCAGAGCTCGTCGTCACGGCTTTCGTGCCCGCATGGAAACCAAAGGCGGACGCAAGGTTATCACTAATCGTCGTGCCAGAGGTCGTAAAAGACTTTCAGCTTAGTCTGGAACTGTAATGGTGGAAGTTTTAATCTTAAAAAAGAGAAAAGATTTCGTCAGAGTCGCCTCCAAGGGTTTAAAGATGGTCTCATCCGGTTTAATCCTGCAGGCGGCTCAAAGTTTATCTGCCGCAGAAGACAATTGCCGGCTGGGCTTTACCGCAACCAAAAAAATCGGCAAAGCACATTTGCGCAACCGTACCAAAAGAAGGCTGCGCGCCGCCGCCCGCGAGATTTTTCCCAAACATGCTCGGCCGCATACAGATTATGTTTTGATTGGCAGATATAATACCGCCAGCTGCGATTTTTCCGATTTGTGCCAAAACATGGCCATAGCCTTAAAACGGATAAACAAACTTTTTGCCAAGGAAAATCATGATGAAAAAACTGCTCCGGCAAATTCTGATTCTGTTGGTTAGGTTTTACCAAAAATTTCTCTCTCCCCTTTGCCCCGGCGTCTGCCGCTATCAGCCGACCTGTTCTCAGTATATGATTGAGGCGATTCAAACTCATGGAATTTTCAAAGGAATTTATCTCGGCTGCAAACGCATTTTGCGCTGCCACCCTTGGGGCGGTTCGGGATATGACCCGGTGCCGCCGGCCAAAACAACAAAAAAGCCGCATAACAAAAGATAAAAGCTTGCTTTAAGTGAATAAATATACTAAATAATTAGCCAGATATTAATAACCGCAGCCAGCCGGAAAATTGTTTTTTTATAGAAGTGTTTATTTCAGAAAAATTCTTTTAACTGGCATGCTGCACAAAAAAATGCACGTCTTTTACTTTAATTAATTGACGTGCTACGCCGGGATTTTTGAGCGACGTGTACAACCAGCTACACGAGCAAAAAAATTCCAAGTATGACGTTAATTAAGGAAAGTAAAAGATGAAGGATGATGTAAAGGGACTCTACCTCGCTGTCTTAGCGGCTTTGGTAATTATTTTTGTAACAAACGCCATTTTCCCGAAGAAAAAAATTGAACCTATGGCACCGGCTCCGGTTGCTGAAGTTCAAAATCAGGAAACTGTGGCCGATAACAATACGATTGTGATTGATGAAGCCCCGCTTGATAAAACAGCTGTTCTGGCTCAGGATAAAAGAATCAAGATTGTTACACCGTCCCTGCTCGGCAGTATCCGTGTCAAAGGCGGACGCTTTGATGAATTGTATCTGGATAAATATAAGCAGACTCTGGCTGTTGACAGCCCTGATGTTGAGCTTTTTGCCCCGGCAAAAACCGAAAAACCTTATTATGCGGAGTTCGGCTGGCTGGCAACAGATAACAAAACCAAAGTTCCTGACAGCAATACCGTCTGGAGCGTAAAAGGCAATGAGCTCACACCGTCCACCCCGCTGATTATGGAATGGAATAACGGTCAGGGCTTAAAATTCGTCCGCAAAATTGCCGTTGACGAGAACTATATGTTCACCATCGACCAAACGGTCGAAAATAATTCTGCCAACCCGGTCACCCTTTATCCTTATGGTCTGATTAAACGTCATCATGACCCCAAAGCCTCCAGCCGTGCCGTTATCCACGAAGGCATGACCGGTGTTGTTGATTCAAACCTCAAAGAAATCAAATACAGCAAACTTGAAAAAAATGAGCCGGAAAGCTTCAAAACCACCGGCGGCTGGGCAGGTTTCTCTGACCACTACTGGTTCAGCGCTTTCATTTTGAACAACACTTCCGAAAGCAAAGTCAAGTTCAGCAATACCGCCCCCAATAATTATCAAACCGATTTTGTCGGCGCACCTGTCACGATTGCTCCGACCTCAGTCGGCACAGACAGCGTCAAACTTTTTGCCGGCGCCAAAGAAATCAAATTGCTGGATAAATATACCAAACAATTCAATATCGAAAAATTTGACCTCGCTGTCGATTTTGGCTGGTATTACTTCCTGACCAAACCGTTCTTCTACATTTTGGACTTCTTGTTCCATATCATCGGCAACATGGGTTGGGCTATTTTACTGTTTGCCGCCCTGCTGCGTCTGGCTATGTATCCGATTGCCAGCAAGTCTTTTGACAGCATGTCGAAAATGAAAAAAGTCCAGCCGAAACTGAAAGAACTTCAGGAGCGCTACGGCGAAGACAAAATGAAACTGCAGCAGGAAACAATGCTTCTGTATCGCAAAGAAAAAATCAATCCGGCTGCCGGCTGCCTGCCGATGCTGATTCAAATCCCGGTTTTCTTCTCTTTGTATAAAGTTTTGAATATCTCGATTGAAATCCGCCATGCCCCGTTTATCGGCTGGATTAAAGACTTGTCAGCCCCCGATCCGCTGACTATATCTAAACTGATACATTTGCCGGTTCCGGGGATGTTAGACGTTGGCGTCTGGCCGATTATCATGGGTATCACCATGTTTATCCAACAGCGTCTCAATCCGGCTCCGACCAACAAAGACCAAGCGCGTATGTTTATGCTGCTGCCGTTAATCTTTACCTTCATGCTCGGACATTTTGCGTCCGGTCTGGTAATCTACTGGAGTTTGAGCAATATTCTCTCCATTCTGCAGCAAAAAGCCATCATGCGCAAAAACGGAGTAGACTAATGGATTTTGCCGCACCGGAATATAGTAAAGAACAATTGGACAATGGGCGCGGGCTCTTCAAACAGCCCTGCACCTTTGTCCTCGGTGTGGCCAAACTCGAGCAATTGCCGCTGACCGATATGCCGGAAGTTGCTTTTGCCGGCCGTTCCAACGTCGGTAAATCGAGCATTATCAACGCCCTCACATCTCAAAAAGCTCTGGCTAAAACCTCCAACACACCGGGACGCACCCAGCAGCTGAACTATTTTAACCTCAATGATAAAATCCATATTGTCGATTTACCCGGTTATGGTTTTGCCCAGGCACCGGAAGCCATGGTCAAACAATGGCAGCAGTTGATTTTTGCCTATCTGCAAGGCCGCGTTAATTTGAAACGGGTCTTTCTGTTGATTGATTCGCGCCACGGTCTCAAAAAAGTCGATACCGAAATCATGGATATGCTCGACAAAGCCGCCGTCACTTATCAGATAGTCCTGACCAAAACCGATAAAATCAGTGCCAAAGCCCTGGAAAAAGTTTTGGCTGAAACCCATGAGGTCATCAAAAAACACGCTGCGGCCTATGTTGACATTCTGGCAACCAGCTCTGAAAAAAAACAAGGTCTGGACGAACTGCGCGCCGAGATTTGCAGCCTGACCGCTTGAGTGTAACAAAAATTTAAAATGATTTCCCCTTGCCAAACCATCCTTTTGCGGATAGCTTTAACGTATCACCAAACATTATTAGCTTACTAAGACTTTTCCAAATATATTGTATCACCCTTAAATTTAAGAAAAATGAGAACAAAAAGAACTTATTGGCAGCTGGCTCATCTGATGGTGCTTTTAATTTTGGGCATCTCTGTAATTTGTTTACTGGAATCAGAAGTAACACGCCCGTACACCATCGGTTTTCTGGCCATCGGAGTTATTGGGACATTTCTTTCAACAATAGAAAAGAAAACCAAGCCCAAAACAACCGATTAATCCATTTCTGAACTGATACAACACTCTGATTAAAAAATCCGCGCCGCCAGTTTTTTCATAAACGCTGACCGCCCGGATTTTTTCTTTTTAAAGAAGCGCCGACAAAACAAACATCAGGCAAATTTTTTGAAAAAGTCTTTGCGGTTTTTCCGCCCCATACTCCATAAATTGCCGATACCGTTAATCGGCTGAACTTTATACAAAGACTGAAAATTAAAATCGCGCGACAAAAACAAAGAAGTGGTTTTAGTATAGTTATTCATCGGGCAAAAACCGTAAAAATCAACCTGAATCAAATCGGCCTCTTTCAGACAGGCAACGGCTTTGACATATTCCTCACTGGTATTGATACGGTCGCTGTCATCTAAGATAATCATGCCGCCGGGAGCCAGTTTTTTTACTGCCGCAGCGGCACATTCTGCCCGCCGCTTACCGTCGACCACAATAACATCATAGAGCTCGGAATCCTCAAAAATCGCCTGTTCGTAGATTTCGCCTTCATCACGCCAGCGGATTGCCAGATTGGTTTCTTTGAACTCGTTGCTCCAGCGCTCAAACCACTCGCGATTGTCCTCAATACTGACAACGGCGGCGGCACGGTGAGCCCAGAACTGCGAAGAATAACCGCAGCCGTATTCAAAAATTTTCTTATTCCGATAATCAAACTGCGACAGATATTCAATCGCCGGATAAGTATACCAAGGCAAAGGGTTTCCCTCTTTATCGGCGCAGCTTTTTTCATCAATGCTGCGCTCAAGCGCATATTCATTAACCCAGATATCAATAAATTTTTGAAATTTGTCACTATACATCTTTATTTCCCAAGCGTTGAAAAATGTCATAGCCGAGCTATATCATAATTAATAGAAATACCCAAATGTTTTTTGAAAGGACAAAGTCATGAATTTTATTAATAAACTCTCACAAATTTTAGTAATTATCGGTGGTTTGAACTGGGGAATGGTCGGCTTGTTTGACTTCAACCTCGTCACCTGGTTGTTCGGTGCCACGGTCTTCACGCCGATTACTTATATTCTGGTCGGTCTGGCTGCCTTGGTTTTGATGTTTATGCCAAGCAAAATCGGCTAATATCCATAGGAATCAAAAGTTACAACAGAGTGGTTTCCTTAACACGGAAATCACTCTGAATTCCTGTCAGGCAACTTTTGCCAGCCGGGCTGCAGCAGAAGATATCTGCATAATCGTATAAGACACGATTTCCTCAACCGGCATATTGGTTGTTTTGCAATCACGTTCAGCTTTATAAAGAAGCTCCAAAACGGAAAAAAGACGGTCTTTGGTCCAGATGGAAACCTGCCTCTTAAAGCTGCTTTCACGAAAAAAAATAACCCGCGGCGTCAGCTTATACATCACCTTGTCAGTCGATTCGCCTTTTTCGGTAAATCCTTTAGCGGTGAGAAGTTTGTTGAAATGATAAGAAATCGACCGCACGATTGAAATCGGCTCCGTTCCTTCATTGACAAGTTTGCGGAAAGACTTCAAAGCTTTTTCACTCTGCCCGGAAGCAGCAAAATAACAGACATCATCGCTGCTGGAACTGGACTGATCGCTGATGCAGTTCTGCACATCTTCCGTCGACACATTTTTCTTGTCGCCCATATAAGTAATCAGTTTGTCAATCTCACCGAGATTGGTTTTGCGGTCATTGGAAAGACGCGAACAGAGCAGCTGCAAAGCCTCATTGTTAATCGTCAGCCCGTTTTCAATAAACATAGCCCGCGCGGTGCTGAAAATATCTTCATCACGATCTTCATAACAGGCAATCAGCCCCATATCATCGCGTTCTTCAGCCAAAGCAACCAATGAAGATTTTTTATTCAGCGAAGTTGAAGAAATCACCACCAAAGTATCGGTTTTTGAATCATCAAACATCGCTTTGAGATGCTTGGTCAGATTATTGTCAGCGTCTTTAACAATAATCACGCGGCGGCCGCCCATCAAAGACTGGCTGGAATATTCGGCAAACAAAGTGCTGATTTCGGCATTAACATCGGCACCGTTCAGATAAACGACGCTGAACGGATCATATAAATCCGCAGAAACCGTCTGCACCAGTTTTTTGACATATTCATTGACCAAACCGTCATTGCTGCCATAAACCACAAACCCTTTAATCTGCGGCTCCGGCTTTTTCAGATATTTATCAATTTGAGCCTGCTTATAAATCACTGCGGGGTTCCTTGCTTAAAGTAAGAATGGAAATAAGCGCCGATTCGCAGGGCAATATCATTGGCAATGATTTTAGCGGCATTTTCTTCAGTCTTTTTCCGCGCCGTCGTTGTTGAATAAGGATTAGCCAGAATATCATAGCTGTCTCTTATACACATCTCCGAGCCCACGAGACGGAGCTACATC
>URWU01000025.1 GCA_900551585.1 uncultured Alphaproteobacteria bacterium
CTATAGAATTAATGATAAACGTTTTTTTTTTTTTGCAACCTAAAAATGCAAAAGCGGCAAATTAAATGGGAGGGGCAGGTGATTGTATTTAAAAGAGAAAAAGCCCCTCATCCTGAGGGGCTTTCTGAATAAAATAATAAGGCTTAGTTCAAGGTGACAATGCCGCGGGAGAAGGCGTAGATTGCCCAGACGGCAATCAGGCCCAAAGCCCAAGCAAGAATCTTTTCACGTTCGCCGAAAGCTTTTTCATTCGGAGCGGATTGATGGCGAGCCCAAATGAATACCGGAATACCGAGAGCGACAATGACGTCGGCCAGCAGCAAATATTGCAGACCGGCGGCATAGATGAGCCACAAAGCATAGACCGAGCCCAGAACGCCGGTAATCAGAGCTTCCGAGCGTCTGACGGTGACGTTGCCGGGATATTCGCCATCTTCGCAGATCTTCCATAAATAAGCACAGGAAGCGAAGTAAGCCGGCAGAACCATAACACCGGTAATGCTGAGCATGGTGTTCCAAGCGTTATTTGAGAAATAAACCAACAAGATGAACAGCTGCATCATGATACTGGTGACCCACAGAGAAACCGACGGAGAACCGTGTTCGTTTTCTTTGGTGAACTCTTGCGGGAAAGTACCGTTTTGAGCTGCCGCATGCGGGATTTCAGCCGTTACCATGGTCCAGGCCAGCCAGCTGGTCAGAACGGAAACGAGCAGACCGATATTCATCAGCCAAGCACCCCAGGGGCCGACAACTCTTTCGAGGACACCGGCAGTTGACGGGTTGGCAATACCGGCTAATTCCGCCTGAGTCATATAACCGAAAGGCAAGAGAGACAACAGAACATAAATAGCCAGACAGCCGATGAAACCAAGCAGAGTAGCTTTGCCGACATCACTCGGAGACTGGGCGCGTTTTGACATGACGACAGCGCCTTCAATACCGATGAATGCCCACAAGGTGACGAGCATGGTGCTCTTAATCTGAGCGCTGAGACCGCCGAGTTTGGCTTTGGTTGACATTGCTTCGCCCCAGAAGTCAAAATCAAATTTGGCCGGAGAGAAGACAAAGGCGAGAATGATAACGAACAAAATCAACGGAACAATTTTGACAACTGTGCCGATGGTGTTGACGAAGCTGGCTTGTTTGATGCCTTTCAAGACCAGGAAGTTGAAGCCCCAGATAATCAGAGAGCCGCCGACAATGGAGGCCAGATTATTACCGCCGGCAAAATACGGCGGGAAGAAGTAGTTGAGGGCGTCCATGGTAATAACGGCATAACCGACGTTACCGCAGACCTGGCAGAGCCAGTAAGACCAACCGATAGTGAAACCGACATAGGGGCCGAAACCTTCACGGCTGTACATATAAATACCGGTGGTGAGGTTTGGTTTGGCTTCTGATAAAATACGGAAAGTGTTGGCAATGAAGTAAATGCCAATACCTGTTATCAGCCACGCCAGAAGCACGGCACCGGCGGAAGCTCCGGCGGCCATATTTTGCGGCAGGCTGTAAATACCGCCGCCAAGCATGGAGCTGACAACGATAGCGGCAAGTGCAAAAACGCCCAGACCGGTTTTGACCGGGGAAGGGGCTGCGCTTGTTGAGATAGCTTGTTTTTGTGCCATTTTTTTATAATCCTATAAGTTTGATAAAAAAACTGCCGCACTTTAATATTGATGCCGGAGCAAGAGATATAAAGGGCGGCAGTCAGTGCTTATGTGCGCCGATTATGCCTGAGCCGGAGCAGCATGATCAAAGTTCAGGAAACCCAAAGCAGTCAGAGAATAACCAAACTGCTGAGTGATGTTGATGTAGTTGTGCCACATCTGGAATTCTGAGTGTTTTTCAACACCGCGGATTGACAATTCATGATTTAATGATTTATTCAGCCACATCTCGCAGTGAGTTTTAGCAATTTCATCATCAATCTGAGTATCAAAGAACTCAATATATTCAGCAGCCCAGCCGCCGATGAGTTCGCCGTTTTTGTCTTTACCCCAGCAAACACCGATACCGCTGGCGATTGCTTTATGCTCATCGCGGCTGGCGCCGGCATTGGCCATAATAACTTCCAAAACGGCACCGTGTTTGAACTGGCTGGCGATTTTATCATTCAGAGGATAAATTTTGCCGAACAATTCTTTCGGAAGAACAGAAGTGTAAGGAACAACGTTGAAGTTTTCAATTCTGGCCTGCAGCAAAGCAGAGTCATAGCAGAAAGTTTCGAACGGGTGGGGAGGAATACCCTCGTCAGCTTGTCCGGCACCGCCGGTTTGGAATGCAAAAGTTGGAAAACGTACGCCTTCAGTCATATTATTTCTCCTTAAATATTATATGTTTATTTTTAGTTTATTGTGATTATCTTTGCGTTATTATACCTAATCAGGGAGCGGGGCTTTTCAATGCAGAATCTCGGGAACTAAACATTAAGTATAGGTGCCGCAAGATAAACATTCCAAAATATCCACAATCGTTAATTGTCTGAAAAATAAGTGGTAATTTTTGTGAATTGTTGTAGATTATTGAATAATTTGTAATAGGTTTTTTAATTAAGAGGATAGAAAATGTTATTGAGAAATAAGGCTTTGGCGGTTAGTACGCTTTTGCTGGCTTTATGCGCCTGCAAAGATAAAAATGCACAGAATCAACAAGAAGTCAGGGTTCCGACAGCGGAAGTCCTGCAGGTTGAACCGCAGAACGTGCCGCTCAGTTTTGAGTTTGCCGCACGGGCGCAAGGCTCCAAAGAAACCGAAGTCAGAGCAAGAGTCGGCGGAATCCTTTTAAAAAGAAACTATGTTGAGGGTTCTCAGGTTCAGGAAGGCAGCGTGTTGTTCCAGATTGACCCGAAACCTTTTGAAGTGACTTTAAATCAGGCTAAGGCCAAACTGGCACAGGCGAGAGCCGAGCTGAAAAACGCCGAAACCCAATGGAAACGGACCGAAGAGCTTTATAAACAAAGATATGCCAGTGAAAAAGCCCGCGATGAAGCCAGAGCCAGCCTTGACTCTTTGTCGGCTTCCGTGCAATTGGCCCAAGCCGAAGTTGATGCGGCGCAGCTGAATCTGGATTATACCACGGTTCGGGCGCCTATCAGCGGTATTACCAGTATGGAAACCCAGTCGGAAGGAAGCCTTATTTCTTCGACCGGCGATGCCAGTTTGTTGACTTCCATTACACAGTTGGATCCGATTTATGTGATTTTCTCTGCTTCGGAAAATGAGATGATGTCTCTGACCAATATGGTTGACAGCGGCAAAATCAAAAATCCCGATAATAAGAGCGAGATTGTTGCCAAAGTCAAATTCGGCAATGACAGTTTGTATCCGTTGCCGGGAGAGATTAATTTTATCAATCCGAATGTGGATGAAGCGACCGGAACCATTAAATTACGCGCGGTTTTCCCAAATCCGGAAAGACGCCTCAAACCCGGACAATTTCTGCGCCTGATTATGGAAGGCATGACCCGCATTGATGCGCTGGTTGTTCCGCAGGAAGCGATTATGCAGGGCGCCAACGGAGCTTATGTCTACCGTGTTAATGACAAAGATATGATTGAGAGCGTTAACATTCAGACCGGTCTCAGCACCAAAGACGGCGGCTGGATTGTCGATAACGGTCTGAAAGCCGGTGATAAAATCGTTATCAGCGGTTTGATGAAACTGCGTCCGGGAATGACCGTCAATCCGAAAGTTGTTCTCCAAGCTAACAATTATAATGAGCAGGCAGCCGAATAGCCGAAAGGAAAAGAGATGTTTTCAAAGTTTTTTATTGAGCGTCCGGTTTTTGCAACGGTTGTCTCTCTGATTATTGTTTTGGCCGGTTTGGTATCGATGAAGGTTTTGCCGATTGAGCAATATCCTAACATCGTGCCGACAGAAATTCAGGTTTCGGCTGTTTATCCCGGTGCTACGGCCGAGGTTCTGGCCGATACGGTGGCTGCGCCTTTAGAGCAGGAAATCAACGGCGTTAAGAATATGATTTATATGTATTCAAACGCCACTTCTTCCGGCTATCTGACAATTGGCGTGGTTTTTGAAATCGGAACTGATCCCGATCAGGCGACAATTGACGTTAACAACAAGGTTCAGGCCGCTACGGCCAAACTGCCGCCGGAAGTGACCAAGCAGGGTGTGACGGTTGAACAGAAATCAAACTCGATTTTGCAGGTTATTACCATGCGGTCGACTTCGCCGCAGTATAATACGGTTTTTGTTTCGAACTATGCTTTGCTGAATGTTCTTGATGAAATCAAACGTATCAAAGGTGTGGGCAGCGCTTCTTTGTTTGCAACGCAGGATTATTCAATGCGTATTTGGCTGTCTCCCGATAAATTGGCTGATTTTAACATGACGCCGCAGGATGTGATTGCGGCTATTCAGGAGCAGAACTCGCAGTTCGCAGCCGGCCAGTTCGGACAAGAACCGATGGATGAGGGATTGGCATATACCTATTCGGTGAATACCAAAGGCCGTTTGGTTGATGAAAAAGAATTTGGCGAAATTATCTTAAAAAGCGATGAAAAAGGCGGAATGCTGCGTTTGAAAGATGTGGCGCGCATTGAACTCGGTGCGCAGGAATACAGCGTTAACTCCAAGTTTAACGGCGAGCCGGCGGTTGCTTTTGCGATTTATCTGCAGCCGGGAGCCAACTCTTTGGAAACAGCGGATTTGGTCAAGGCCAAAATGGTTGAATTGTCCAAGAACTTTCCCGAGGGGATTACTTATGAAATTCCTTATGATACAACCTTGTTTGTGAATGTGTCGATTGAGGAAGTTATTCATACTTTCTTCGAAGCGGTTTTGCTGGTTATTGCCGTTGTTTATCTGTTTTTGCAGAATATGCGGGCAACGCTGATTCCGATTTTGGCGGTGCCGGTGTCGATTATCGGTGCATTTGCCGGAATGTATGTTTTGGGCTTTTCAATCAACTTATTGACGCTGTTTGGTTTGATTCTGGCAATCGGTATCGTGGTCGATGATGCGATTATCGTGCTTGAAAACGTTGAACGACTAATGAGTGAGGAAGGGCTGTCGCCGAGAGAGGCGGCGCTCAAGGCCATGCAGGAGGTTTCCGGACCGGTTATCGCTGTGGCGCTGGTGCTGTCTTCTGTGTTCCTGCCGATTGCTTTTCTCGGCGGTATGACCGGCGTGATGTATAAGCAATTTTCCGTTACCATCGCCGTTTCGGTGTTGATTTCGGCGCTGGTGGCGTTGTCTCTGACGCCGGCTCTGTGCGCGTTGATTATTAAGCCGAACCGCGAGCATAAGGAACCGCGCGGTTTCTTCAAGTGGTTTAACGATTTCTTTGACGCGGTGACAAACTGGTATATTGCCGGTGTGGAATTTTTCCTGAAGTATCGTAAGATTGCGATTTTGAGCTTTATCGGTATTATTTTTGCGATTTTTGCTTTATTCAAAATTATTCCCGGCGGTTTGGTTCCGAATGAAGATCAGGGCAACCTGCTGATGGCATATAGTATGCCGGAAGCTTCTTCTTTATCACGAACGACCAAGTTTACCGACAAGGTTTCGGAGATGGTTATGAAAGACCCCAATGTGGAGGGGCTGCTGACAATTAACGGCTTTAATATGCTGTCTTCCAGCCAGAATACTTATTCGGGCATTAGTTTCGTGACGCTCAAAGATTGGAAAGACCGTAAAAAAGCCAGTCAGTCGGCTGAAGCTTTGGCCGGTGTTTATACCGGTATGGGTATGAGCCAGCCGGAAGGTATCGGTTTTGCATTCAGCATGCCGCCGATTATGGGTATGAGTATGACCGGTGGTGTTGAGGCCTATGTTCAGAACAAAGCCGGCCACACATCTAAGGAATTGATGGCCAAAACGCAGGAATATATTGATGCGGCCAACAAACGTCCGGAACTGGCTAATGTCAAAACAACTTTCTCGGTCAGTACGCCGCAGTATCGTATTGATTTGGATCGTGTCAAAGCCCGTGTTTTGAATGTGCCGATTAATCAGATTTATGCGGTTATGCAGGCAACTTTCGGCAGTTTGTATGTCAATGACTTTACTTACATGGGACGTAATTTCCGCGTTACTTTGCAGTCGGAAGCCAAATTCCGCCGGACGCCCGATGATTTGCGTTATGTTTATGTCAAATCAAACAGCGGGCAGCTTGTTCCCTTGTCAACGCTTGTTAATGTTGAGCGTGTAACCGGTCCGGAACTGGTTAACCGTTTCAATATTTTCCCGGCGGCCAAAGTTATGGCAGACCCTGCGCCCGGGTATTCTTCCGGTCAGGCTATTGCTGCTATGGAAGAAGTTGCCGGACAGGTTTTGGGTGAAGATTATGCCTTGTCTTGGATTGGTTCCGCTTATCAGGAAAAACTGACCGGCGGTGCTTCAACTCAGGCCTTCATTTTCGGTTTGATTATGATTTTCCTGATTTTGTCGGCGCAATATGAAAAATGGTCGCTGCCGTTTGTTGTTATCTTGTCCGTACCGTTTGCGGTTTTGGGTGCGCTGCTGGCCACTTATATCCGCGGCATTCAAAACGATTTATATTTCCAGGTCGGTTTGGTTACCTTGATTGGTCTGGCGGCGAAGAATGCGATTTTGATTGTTGAATTTGCGGTGATGAAAGTTCAGGAAGGTTTGAGCTATGCCCAGGCGGCAGTTGACGCGGCAAGACTGCGTTTCCGTCCGATTGTCATGACTTCGCTGGCCTTTACTTTCGGTGTTTTGCCTTTGGCTATCTCAACAGGTGCCGGAGCCGGAAGCCGTCATGCGATTGGTACCGGTATGATTGGCGGTATGATTCTTTCAACTTTCGTCGCTACTTTGTTTGTGCCGATGATGTTTGCAATTATCGGTGAGGTTTTTGACGAGGAAAATGTTAAGCTTCGTAAGATTAACAAAAGAGCGAAGAAAGAGGGGAGACCGGGGTTGAAACGCTCCCCAAGGTAAAATGCAATTAATGGATGTCTAGAGCGATTTTACGCAGCCTCGAAAAATTCATGTACAGAAGTTTTCAAGCTGCCTGAAATCACTCTATCTATCTCATTACTTACCTTTCATATCTTTGGGATTCATTCGGTGAGTTTTATAAAACTTGTCCGGTGAACCTCTGGATGATAATGATTTAAAAAAGAAAAATCCCTTGCTTGTTGAGAGCAAAGGATTTTTTTTTGTTTTTTCGTGCGGATTTAATACTCTTCTCTGGCAAATTCGTCGACGAACTCGCCTTTTTCCATCATTTCCAACAGCTCATTGCCGTTTTCGATAATGGTTCTGGCTTCGTGGACTCTCTTCTGGGCGCGTTCTATTCGCTGTTGAAGAGCAACCGTGCTGGGAGTAGTTTCGTTTATCAAATTCAGATCATCTTCCAATGCAGTTTGTGCGTCGTCGATGATGATTTCAATGTCGTTAGCGTTGATTGACATTGTTGATAAACTCTCGAAATCTCCTGCAGCTAATGCTTTTTTAATTTTGCACATAATACAAATATTTTAATGGGTTTATATATGAGCAATTATTACAGCTGAAGAGGTCATAAAACCGCTTTAGGATGTCTATAATAATTGCCAGAAATTTAATGTTTGTAGATTTAATATAACACAGTATGTCGACAAAAAGAAACAATTTTTTGTTAAAGAATTGTTACAAATGTGGAGAATTTTTATAAAAAAAGCTCCCGATAAAGGGAGCTTTTGTTGTGCAACTATTTGATTATAAATCAGAAATGACAAACATGCTGACAATTTCATCAGGTTTGCTGACAGCACCGTTTGCACCGTCGCCTTTTTTAATTAAATCAACAAATTCCATGCCGGAGGTGACTTCACCCCACACAGTATATTGGCCGTTTAACCAATCGCAGTCGGCAAAGCAAATGAAAAACTGGCTGTCTGCCGAGTCGGGCATCATTGAACGAGCCATTGAAACCGTGCCGCGTTTGTGCGGTTTGGTATTGAATTCGGCTTTGAGCTTTTTGCCGGATCCGCCGGTTCCTGTTCCGTAAGGACAGCCGGTTTGTGCCATGAAGCCGTCAATAACGCGGTGGAATTTCAAACCGTTATAAAAACCGGAACGAACCAGTTCTTTAATGCGGGCAACATGGTTGGGAGCAGCGTCCGGAAACATTTCAATGACGACATCGCCGTCTTTCAGTTTCAAAACCAAAGCGTTTTCAGCGTCTTTGACCTTATAAGAATGTTTGATTTTCTTGGCTCTGGTTGAGCTGACGCCTAATTTTTTTGTTTCGTCTTTCGGCAGGCTTTGAGTTTTGGTACCGCCGAGTTTTTTGGCTTCGGCATTTTTCAAAAGTTTGGTGTCTTTCTTGCTCTCGCTTTTAGCAGCCGGAGCTTTTTTTGCTGTTTTAGTTTCTTTAGCCATGGTTTATTCCTCTGTCTGTAATTGTTCTATATGGTTATATAGGAAGTAAAATTATCGATTGCTACTGTTTCTTTTCCAAATTCAGAATAAAATCAACCCGTTCTTTCGGTGTCAGGTCTTTGGGATAATAATGCTCAATGTTTTTCAGAACACTCTCAATACCTCTGCCGTTGGCAATCTGAATAGCCAAACCGGGGCGGGCGTTTAATTCCAGCATCATCGGGCCTTTTTGCGCGTCTAAGACAATATCGGCACCCAGATAGCCCAATCCGGTCATTTCATAAGCTTTGGCGCCAATCATCAGATGATCCCGCCAATGAGGAACGGCAATTTTGCTGAGTTCGGCATTGGTATCTGGATGATGTGTAACCGGGCAGTCATTCATGACGGCTTTTAAGGCCGTGCCGCTAACAATATCCAAACCGACGCCGACAGCGCCCTGATGAAGATTGGCGCGGCCGCCGGAGGCTTTGGTTGCCAGCCGCATCATGGCCATGGCCGGATAGCCTTTATAAACAATAATCCGCACATCGGGAATGCCCTGATAGCTGTAATCTTTGAACATATTGCTGAAGTGGACCAGTTCTTCAATAACGGCAACGTCATATTGTCCGCCCAAGCTGTATAAGCCGCTCAAAATATTGGAAATATGCTGATAAACTTCATTAAAAGTCAATGTTTCACCCGAGGCTTTGGTAAAACAATCGGGGGTAAAACCGGTAATAACCAGAACGCCTTTGCCGCCTGAGCCGTGTGCCGGTTTGATAACAAAATCTTGAGCAGATCCGACAATCTTGAGTAAGTCTTTGACCTGGTGCTGAAATTCGATAACGCCGATTAAGCCCGGCGTGGTAATTCCGTATTTCTGCGCCAGCGTTTTGGTTTGGACTTTGTCATCGACCAGAGGATACAAACGGCGTTGATTGAGGCGGGAGATGAACTTGTAATTGCGGCAGTTCATACCCAGAACACCGGCCTTATGAAGGCTGGAGGGGGAGGCAAAAGAGGAAAAAAACTGCTTTATCATCTGTTATTTCCCGGCGGCAATCGGTGAGAATCTTTTCAGCTCTGTCAAGCGATAGCCGGTATAAGTGCCGAGCAGCATGACAATAAAGAGAATGACCAGATTGAGTTCGTTAAAGGCAAACATTATATGGCGGATTGTCTCGCTGCTGATGACAAAATAGGTGATGACGGCAACAACCAGAGAGTTGAAGACTTCTTTGCCGGCATTGACGGGGCCGTCTTCCTCCCAGGTGATTGATGCGCGTTCAATAATCCAGGCCATGATGATAATCGGGAAAAAGGCTGCTGAAGAGGCAATGTCAAAATGGAGCTTGTAACCCAAAATGGTAAAAGCCTGCATAATCAAAATCACAAAAATAACGACGGAAGAAATTCTCGGAACCAAAAGCAGGTTTAGTTTTGATAATATGGCACGGAGTAAAAGGCCAATACCGATAATCAGGCCAAAGCAGATAAGACCGGGGACAAAACCGGTTTTAACCAGAGACATTGACAACAGCATGGGAGTAAAAGTACCCATAGTCTGGATACCGACAACGTTACGCATCAAAACAATGGTTAAAATGCCGAGAGGGAAAATCATCAGCCATTTCAGAGTATTTTGTTCTCCGACCGGCAGGTTGTAGATAGAATAATCGAACAGAGTTTTCTGATGTGCCAGTTTGGCTCTTTGTCCGGCGAGGTTGATTGAGGAACTGACGGATTTAATAACCGAGAATTTGATAACCGAATCTTCTCCGCCTTCAACGTCTATCAGCGAATCACCGCCGCGTTGAAACAAAATAAAGTTCGACGGCAGCCCGATTGAAGCATCGTCAATATTATAAGTTTTCCATTTGCCGTCGGTATAAGCTTCAAGCATTAAATCTGCCGAGAAAGATTTTCTGTTTTCGACCAGTTTGATGCCGCGGGAAATGCGGGACGGAATATTTTTAAGTGCCAGCAGATTTTTGGCGGCTAAAGCCGTGTCTTTTTTGCTTTTTTTGATAGGCAGGAAGGCCAGAACATTAGCATCCGGTGTCGGCTGGTTTAAGAGGTTTAAAATCTGCTGAACTTCGTTTCCGGGCATTTTTTTGGCAGATTTAAGCAGTTTTTGAGCCGTGGCAGACATTTGTTCGTCAAAGAAAGGCTTTTTGGGAGCCGGCGGAACCGGCGCTTTGGTTTTGCCGCTGGCGTTTTCGTTGTCAAACAGCATGACGCGGTAATAAATATCCTGCATGCCTTCTCTGGCCGGAGATGTTAAAATAACACGATTGGTGTCTGCTTTGATTTTTCTGGTTTTGTAACCTTCGGCGATAACATCCTGCTCTAAGATTTTGAAATTGTTGTTTTCTGTCGGTGTGGCCAGAGAGATTTTAATCGGGTCTCCGGTCGGGTTGAAAGAAACATGCGCTTCAATGGTCCAGACATCGGTGAGTTTTTTCGGTGTCAGGCTGAACCCCCAGTAAGTGGTTTTGTAATAAATGCTGTAACCGGCAAAAACGGCGGAGAGCAAAAGCAGAACGGATAATACAAAACGAACGGAGGTAAATTTTTTAAGCATTGGCGGTTCTTTTCAGTTTTTTTAGTGCAGGGTGTTGGCTAAAGAAGTGTCGACAATGGCACGTCCGGTTAAAATATTGCGGCCGATAAGCGCCTGATATTCAAATTTGCGGCGGTCAGCGAGAGAAAACAGGGCCGTAAAGGTTTCGGTGCCGAATTTGACGTCCATTTCGACCATCGGCCTTTTTTCGCTTTCTTCAATGCGTTTGATTGTGACATGGCGGTCGAGCTCTTTCTCAAAACGGTGGCTTTCACCGCTCTGACGGTTAATGATGGTGAAAGAAACCCATTTTTCGCCGTCGCGTTCAAAGAATCGGATATTACGGGCATCGATTGCGGAGTTTTGCGCGCCGGTGTCAATGCGGGCCAAAAACGGCGTTTTAATCGGCGGCAGATAAACTGGCTCAACCTCGCCGATGATGTTTTGGCGGTGATCGTCGGCTTTTTTGACTTCAACGGCGGGAACAATGGTTGGTTTGGGCTGAGTTTGGCAGGAACTGGTCATGGTTACAAACAGACATAAAAAAAGAATTCGGCTTAAGTTTTTCATAATCTTCTACTGTTAATGTTTGATAAATAAATTATGATTATTTACATGCAAAATGAAGCAAAAGTAAAGTTAAATTTAAAAAGCTCTTGATAAAATATTTTTCGGCTTAAATATAGATAAGTCTATGATATTACTGTCTCTTATACACATCTGACGCT
>URWU01000026.1 GCA_900551585.1 uncultured Alphaproteobacteria bacterium
ACGTATTGCTGTTTGCTATTGTATATGGACAGCAACAGGCAATTTTTTCGGCGCTTTTAGCAACAGCTTTGGGCGTCGGAATGCTTTTGGCGATAACCCGGAAAAACGTGCATGCGGAGGACAAAGATGAAACGTACTAAAAAGAAATCTGAAAAACCTTTGATTATTCTGACAGCCGGCGGAACCGGCGGACATGTTTATCCGGCAGAAGCTTTGGCCGAAGAATTGTTAAAGCGCGGTTATTCTCTGGCTTTGGTAACCGACAAGCGCGGCAAAGATAATTATAAGGGCAAGCTCGGCGAAATTCCGAATTATGCGGTTTATGCCGGCAGTCTGGTCGGAAAATCTGCCTGGTTTAAAATCAAAAGCTTGTTTAAACTCGGTATCGGCGTTTTGCAGGCTTTGTTTATTTTGCTGAAAAAGAAACCGGTTTGCGTGGTCGGTTTTGGCGGCTATGCTTCTTTTCCCTGCTGTGTGGCGGCGATTTTGACCGGAACGGATTTGATTATTCATGAACAAAATTCCGTTATGAGCCGGACTAATCGTTTTCTTAGCAAATATGCCGATTTGATTGCCCAGAGTTTTAAAAATGTTAAATTTACGCCGGCAAATGTGAAAACAGTTTTGACCGGCATGCCTATCAGAGCGGCGATTGCCGAAGTGGCTGATAAACCTTATCCGGTTTTGGGCGCTAAAGATAAAATGCAGATTTTGGTTTTGGGCGGCAGTCAGGGGGCCAAAGTTTTCAGCGAGGTTGTGCCTGCGGCTGTCAAACAGCTTGATAAATCTCTGCAAAAAAGAATCAGTATTGTCCAGCAATGCCGTCAGGCGGATTTGCCAGAAGTCAACAAGGTTTATGAGGGCGCCGCATGCGAAGTTGTCACATCGCACTTTTTTGAGAATATGCCGGAGCTGTATGCCGAGTCTCATTTGGTGATTTCCCGTTCCGGAGCGTCTTCGGTTTCTGAAATTGCCGTGGCCGGCGTGCCGTCTCTTTTGGTGCCGCTGCCGACCGCCGCCGATGACCACCAGACCGGCAATGCCGCTTGGCTTGGCGAGGTTAAAGCCGCCAGAGTTATTGTTCAGAAAAACTTTACCCCGGATAAATTATGCGAACAGCTCTGCGGATTTTTAGCTGACGGTTCGGTGTTGGAAAAAATGTCACAAAATGCCAAGAAGGCCGGTATCCGCAATGCTGCGGAGCGTTTTGCCGATGCCATTGAGCATGATATTATCAAAAAGAAATAATCGGGTTAACAAAAGGAGAAAAACTATGTTTTGGTCACGTTCTGCATCAGATGATTTAGTTAAAATTTTGCCGATTGTTCGCGGGCAGTATAAAAAAGATGTGCCGCTTTCAAAATACACCTGGTTTGGGGTAGGCGGTCCGGCCGAGGTTATGTTTTTTCCGGAAGATGAAGATGATTTGGCTTTGTTTATGAAAACAAAACCGTATAATCTGCCGATTTTTATTATCGGTGCCGGTTCTAATCTGTTGGTACGGGACGGCGGTATTCCCGGTGTGGTTATCAAACTGGATAATAAAAACTTTAAGAAAATGACAATCGGCAATAATACGATTACGCTCGGTGCCGGTTATCGCAACAAAGATTTGCGCAAAACGCTGATTGAAAAAGGAATCGGCGGCTTGGAATTTTTATGTTCTATTCCCGGCCTTATCGGCGGTTCGGTCAAAACCAATGCCGGCTGTTTTGGGACCGAAGTTAAAGACGTGATTGTGGCGGCGACGATTGTTGACGGCAGCGGCGAAAAAAAGACTATCGGTGTTGATGATTTGAAACTCTCTTACCGCAGCAGCTTTTTCCCCGAAGACTGGATTGTGACATCGATTACTTTCAAGACCTATCCGGACAGCACGGAAAATATTACCAAAAAACTTGATGAACATAAGGCTTACCGCATGAAAAATCAGCCTTATAATGAAAAAACCGCCGGGTCGACTTTCAAAAATCCGGAAGGATTGCGCGCTTGGGAGCTGATTAAAAAATCCGGTTGTGCCGATTTGAACATCAACGGAGCCAAAGTTTCCGACAAGCATTGCAATTTCTTAATCAACAGCGGCGGCGCAAAGGCCGAAGATATTGAAAAACTTGGCGAAACCATTGTGCAGAAGGTTAAAGAACAGACTTCCATTACTTTGGAATGGGAAGTTAAAAGAATGGGTATTACAAAATAAACCATGACGGAAGAAGCACAAATCAGTGAGGAGCAGCCGGTCAAGCCGCAGCCGAAAAGCAATATTGTTACCGAGCCGAAAGAATTCGGTTATCGTCTGCTTGGCAATTTGGCGGTTTTGCTGGTGATTTTTGTGCTTGCTTTTATTACCGTCCTTTTGAATACCGATTTGGTTGCCAATAAAATCAAAAACATTTCACAAGGCTTTTATGATTATACTTCCGAACTGGGTTTCACGCTGGATGATGTGATTGTGACCGGCCGCGAGAAAACGACCCAGAAAGAAATTTTGCAGGCTTTGGGCGTTAAACGCGGCGATAATTTCCTCAAAATCAATATTCAGGAGATTAAAGGCCGGTTGGAAGCGCTGCCGTGGGTACGTAAAGTTTTGGTGAAAAGGACTTTCTTCCCGAACGTGATTCAGGTTTCGATTGAAGAGCGGAAAGTGCGTTCTATCTGGCAGATTAATGAAAAATTTCATGCGATTGATTATGACGGCAAAGTGATTAATGCTGCGTTTAAGCCCAATCATCCGATTTTGCTGATTGTCGGTGAAGGTGCCCCGGAAAATATTAATGCATTGCTTGATGACATCAGTGACAACCAACAGATTTTGCGGCGTGTCAAAGTGGCAAACTATATTTCCGGCCGGCGTTGGAATCTGGTTTTGGACGATATCAAAGACGGCATAACCGTCAAGCTGCCGGAAGAGAATGTTAAAAAAGCCTGGAAAAAATTGCTCAAATTAGATGCGACAAACGGCATTCTTAAACGTAAATTAACTATCATTGATTTAAGATTAGAAGGTAAAATAACGGTGAAGTTAAAGAGAACAACAGCCGAAAGCCCGGTTCAGCTGCGTCATGCCAAAGAGAGCCGGACTTAAAACGTGTTTAAAAATAAAAAAAGGGGAGCAGAAGTTGACGCATTCATTTAACCGACTGACAACAATTGCCGCTTTGGATATCGGTTCTTCCAAAGTCTGCTGCGTTATTGCCAAAATCAGCCGTGATAAAAGAATCAATGTCATCGGATATGGGTATAATGCTTCCAAAGGAATTAAAAACGGCGTCGTGATTGATATTAATCAGGCGACCTTGTCGGTTTGCAATGCGGTTGAAGCTGCCGAACAAATGGCTAATGAACGCATTGACCGGGTGATTGTCAATATCTCCGGCGACAAAATTAAAAGTTCTATTAAAAATGCCTCTATCACGATTAATAAAAATCGCCCGGTTAATGAGGCTGATATTAACAAAGTTATTGAGCGCGGCATTAACAAAATCAATGTTGACGGTCATGAGCTGATTCACTGCCTGCCGACAAGTTATCGTCTGGATATGGGTGAAGAAATCAAAGATCCGCGTAATATTTTCGGCGAGAATTTATCGGTTGATATTCTGCTGGGGCTGATGCCTGATATTATGTTCCGCAATTTGGCCACGGTTATTGAGAATGCGCATTTGGAAATTGCCGGCAAGGCGTTTTCTTCTTATGCTTCGGCTTTGTCTTGTCTGGTTGATGACGAAAAAGAAATCGGCGCGACGGTGATTGATATCGGCGGCGGTACGACCAGCATTGCCAGTTTTCGTCACGGGCACCCGGTGTTCTTTTCATCTTTGGCGGTCGGCGGCAATAATGTGACCAATGATATTGCTTATGGCCTGACAACGTCTTTTGCTCATGCCGAGCGTTTGAAAACGCTGCACGGCTGTGCTTTTCTGACAACGCAGGACAAGGCGGAGCTCATCAATGTTTATCCGGTCGGCGAGGAAGATGACAGCTCGATTAAGCAGGTGCCGAAGTCTGAACTCATCAGTATTATCACCCCGCGTATTGAAGAGATTTTTGAGCTGGTTAATGAAAAATTTGCCGAGCAGGGTTTGTCTGATATTTCCAGCCATCGTGTAGTTTTGACCGGCGGCGGCAGCCAGCTTTCGGGAATCCGTGAAGTGGCGGCAATGGTTTTGGACAAGCAGGTTCGCCTGGGAAAGCCCAAGAATATTGTCAATCTGCCCGATAATCTTTATAATCCGGCCTTTTCAACTTGTATCGGGCTTCTCCTTTTTGCCCTCAACTACACTGAAAAGAAGCCGAATAAAATCGTCAACAAACCGGTTCGTTCCGACGCCGGGGTGTTGGGGTCGCTTATTTCGTGGTTTAAGCAGAATTTTTAGGGATATTGTGACCCGCGTATCAAGTTCGCAGATTTAATTTTATACATTCCTTTTGCAAAAAAAATTTCTATAGTAACCAAACCTTAATTTATTTTGTTATATCCTAGTCTCAAGAAGAAATTTTTGGTTTTAAAAGAATTTTTTAAGTTAGGAAATACAATGTCAATTAAATTAGCTGTTCCAGAAAAAACAATTGCTCATCTTAAACCCCGGATTTCGGTTATCGGTGTCGGCGGCGGCGGCGGAAATGCCGTTAATAACATGATTGCCCAGAATCTTGAGGGAGTTGATTTTATTGTTGCCAATACTGATGCGCAGGCTTTGGCTCATTCAACAGCCAGCCGCAAAATCCAGCTCGGTTTGGAAACCACTCAGGGACTTGGTGCCGGTGCTCGTCCGGAAGTCGGCAAGCTCGCTGCAGAGGAAGCTAAAGAGGAAATTGAACGCGAACTGGAAGGCGCCAATATGGTCTTTATCACCGCCGGAATGGGCGGCGGTACAGGCAGCGGCGCAGCTCCGGTTGTGGCTAAAATTGCTAAAGAAAAAGGTATTTTGACGGTCGGCGTTGTGACCAAACCTTTCCAGTTTGAAGGTAAAAAACGCTATGAAACAGCAGAGGCAGCCGTTGAAGAATTTACCAAAGAAGTTGACAGTATTATCATTATTCCTAACCAGAACCTGTTTAGAATTGCCGATAAAAAAACCACTCTGGCCGATGCTTTTGTTATGGCCGATAATGTTTTGTATGCCGGCGTTCGTTCGATTACCGACCTGATGATGATGCCGGGCTTAATCAACCTTGATTTTGCCGATATCAAATCAATTATGGAAGACAAAGGTAAAGCCATTATGGGGACTGGTGAGGCCGAAGGTGAAGACCGTGCCGTTAAAGCAGCCGAGCAGGCCTTGTCTAATCCGCTGCTGGATGATTGCTCTATGCATGGCGCTAAGGGTGTTCTGATTAATATTACCGGCGGTTCGGACATTACGTTGTTTGAAATTGACGAGGCTGCCAGCCGTATTAAGGAAGAAGTTGATGAAGATGCCAATATCATTTTCGGTTCCAGTTATGATGATGCTCTGGCCGGAAAAATCCGCGTTTCAATCGTGGCAACAGGTATCGGCGAAGGTAATCCGGTTCGTGTTAAAACTCCGAAACCGGCAGCCGCTCCCTATGTTGAGCAGAGCTATATGAGCGAAGTTGCCGCTCCGGTTGTTCCGACTGCCGAGCTTGATTCCAATTTGGAAAAATTTGCTGCAACCAAAACCGAAAGTGAAGAAACAACAGCCGAAACAATTGATAATATGATTGAGAGCGCACCGATTGTTTCTTTCCCGGAAGAAGTTAAAGAAGAGGCTGAGGCACCTGCCGTTGAAGCAGAAGTCAAAGAAGAAAAATTTGATGATTTTGATTCTTTGGAGCGTTCCGGCATTATGGGTGAAATGCCCAAAGCTTCGGCATTGTTCAAAGCAATCATCAGCAAAAGTGAAGATTTGAACGACAATTCTCAATATGAGAGTGTTTTAGCCAATGCTGACAGCGGTTTTGCTCCGCGCAGCACTATCCGTACCGTCGAAGAAGAGCCGGAATTGTTCCCTAATCATAATCCTGCGCCTTTTGCCAATCGTAAAGTTGAAGAGCAGGAAGAACTGATTGTCAACGAAGAGGAAGAAGAATATACCCCGACTTTGATTGAACGTGTTACCGGTTTCTCCATTGCCAAAAGAAACAAGAAGAAAAAAGAAACCGAACGTTTTCAGGAACCGGTTTCTCCAAGTTTCTCAAATGCCGGCAATGATTACGGCGGGGAAGAAAGACTGAATTTGGAAATCCCGTCTTTTCTGAGAAGAAAATAATTTAATAAGTCTAAGCGGTAAGCCTGCGAAATTATTATAAGTTATAAACCAAAGAAAGCCCCTCAAAAAGAGGGGCTTTTTTGTTATGTTCAGCTGTATCGTTTTACTGGATTTTCGCATTCGCTCAAGATGACGTATGTGGCTGGGGGACAATAAGGAAGAATACCAAATTCACCAAAGCATGCTTTGGTTTGTCGGGAGATTAGTGGGATAGGGAAGTCAGAATTTGAAAAGTTCGCCTTGTTGATTGTCATCAAGGATGGAGATTGCTTCTTTGACCAAAGGAATTGAAACAGCGCGTTTGCGTGCCAATGAAATATTATCAATCTCTGCAACAATTTTGCGGGCATAGGAAAAAGAGCGCTGCATATTATTCAGCAGGTAGCTGATAATTTCGGGAGAGACCATCATCTGTCTGTCCATAAACAATTTAATCAGCAGTGATGAAAGCAATTCATCGTCCGGATCTTTGATTTCGATAGAAGGAACAATATTCAGGCGTGACTGCAAATCTTTGAGCTTAAAGGGCAGGCGTGCCGGAGCGGTGGTCGCGGTAAAAAGAATATTGCCGCCTTCATTGCGGTAAAGATTGTAAAGGTGGAACATTGCCTCTTCATTGATATCAGCGTTCAACTCTTCGACAATCAAGCAGGGATTTTGCGCAAAAAGTTCGTGCACGGTTTCGAGTTTGAGAGACGAAGCCTTAATGCAGGGGATTTTATAAGGATAGTTTGTCAGCAAAGAGACGCGGTTGGAAAAAACATTGGCGAGGTGGGTCTTGCCGCAGCCCTCGGAGCCATAAATGCAAGCGGCAAAAAAACTCCAGTCCGGCCAGCTGTCAATCAGCCGTACGGCCTCTTCATTGCAGGGAGCAATGAGAAAGTCTTCTTTGCCGAGTGCCGGACGGTGCGGCAGCTCCAGCGGGAGTTGTTGAACGGGTGCAGACATGTTTTTATAAGCCTTAATTGCTGTTGTCTTTATTTAATACATCAAAAACTTTTGCCGTCAAGTCCCCGAGGCTGAAAGGTTTGGCCATGAACTCAAAATTTTCGGAATCGGAGAGTTCGCGGCGGGCAATCTCTTCAGAATAACCGGAAGCGAGAATTACTTTGATGCCGGGAATTTTTTCTTTGACGATGGCGGCCAGTTCGGCACCGGTTTTGCCCGGCATGACCATGTCGGTTATCAATAAATCGTAATTAGAGTTGATTTCCAGCTGTTCCAGAGCATTTTCGGCAGAGTTGCAGCCTGTGACATCATAGCCCTTTTTCTTGAGGGCGCGCACGGCAAAAGTACGCACCGAATCCTCATCTTCAACAAAGAGGATATGGGTGTCAAAAGTTTCTTTGTTTGAGGTTTCTTTGCGGTCAATCGTGGTTGATAAATTGAGGCCGAAAATCAGTTTTTCATTAATGGCAACCGGGCTTTTGACTTTTTCCTGAACGGTTAAAATCGGCGTACCGTCTTTGGCGGTCACAATCTCCTGAGCCTGGCGGCTGTTTTCGTTTTCTTCAATGTTTGTTTCAAAGCGCGGCAGGTGGATTGAGAAAGTGGTGCCCTCGCCAATGGCGCTGTCTACTTTGATAAAGCCTTCGGTTTGGCGGACAATACCATAGACCATTGACAATCCGAGGCCGGTGCCGGAGCCGACAACGTTTTGTTTGGTTGAGAAGAAAGGCTCAAAAATGCGGGTTAGGTTTTCTTTGGGAATGCCGCAGCCGGTATCTTTGACGTCAATGACTACAAATTCGCCGGGTTTGACAATATCCGAGCCGAACTGATAGGGTTCGGTCAGAGGCTCGACATGGGTGCTGATGATAAGGGTTCCGTTGCCTTTCATGGCATCTTTGGCGTTGACGGCGAGGTTGATAATCACCTGAGAGAACTGGACCGGGTCAACACGGATAAAGCCCAAATCGGTGCCGTGGTGGAATTTTAAGACAACCTGTTCACCCAAAATACGTTTGAGCATATGGCTTAATTCGGTAAAGTTTTCGGTTACGTCGATCAGCTTCGGTTTGAGCGGCTGTTTGCGCGAAAAAGCCAGCAATTGTCTGACTAAGCCGGCGGCACGGTTGGCGTTTTGTTTAATCTGAATTAAGTCGGCAAAAGACGGATCACCGACGCCGTGGCGTTGCAGAAGCAAATCGCAGAAGCCTATCATGGCGGTCAGAAGATTGTTGAAGTCATGCGCAACACCGCCGGCCAGCTGGCCGACTGCCTGCATTTTTTGTGCCTGGGCAAATTGGACTTCCAAAGATTTTTGCTTGGTGGCGTCAATCATATATAAAACCAGACCTTCGACACTATTGATGTCGTTGGAATAAAATTTCTTCATCGGGCAGATGTAAACAAAAGCGACTTTGTCTTCGTTTTTATCTTTGATATGGACATCAAGGCGCGCGGTTTTGTTACGGCTGCCGGCAATCTGTATAAATTCTTTCTGCAGGGCAACGGCGTCTTCTTCACGAATATAAGAAAACAGGCTCTGGTTTATGAGTTGCGCTTTGTCAATGTTTTGGTTGATAAATTCGCAGGCCTGCGGGTTGCAGTCTTTAATCTGGCCGTCGTTGTTGATGAAGATAATGCCGACCGGAGCAAAGTTAAACAACCAGCTGATTTTATCAAAAGCATTGCTGAGATTGTTTTTGAGCTCGTTGTTGGTCGGAATATTGGTCACAACCACGCCTCTGGCTTTGGAGACATCATTGTCCTTAAAGCGTTCTTGGAAGACGAGGGTTTCGGTGACGGTTTTTTCCGGCGTATTGAAATATACCGAGCCGTGCCATTTGGAATGGTGCGGCGGAATGACCGAGTTTGAGGTGATGAAGTCATCAAGATTGCGGCCGTTCAGCTCCTCACGGCTGAGGCCTAAGAATTTGGCCAAAGCATGGTTGGCGTATTCAATTTTGGATGTATTGTCGCAAATATAGAGCCCAATCGGCAGATAATCCAAAAAGTCGTGCAGCGATTTTCTTTCTTCCTGAAAAACCTGTTCCATATTTTTTTCGGCGGTAATGTTCTCTATGCTCCAATAGAGATAGGTATCTTTTTTGATGGCTTTGATAGAAAAGGGGCCGTTAAAAATATCTGATTTTTTCAAAAAAATCGGACGGACACTGATGTCAAACCATTCTTCATCATTGAAAATTTTATTATCTTCGTGATGAAGAGACAGCGACAGGCTGACTTTTTCTTTGCACAGATTATTGCAGGCGTTTTGCAGGCGGTAGAAAGCGGCTTTGTTGGTGGCATCGTCTGATAAATGCTGCTCCAGAAAGCTTAAAACCGGATTGGTTTTAAAGAGTTCTTCTGCCGGACAGTTCTGAATGACCGCTTCGCCTTTGGCATTTTCTATGCGTTTGATTTTAAAGTCGTTTTTTATGATTTCATTGGCAAATCCGCCATAGCTCATAGCCTGCTCGGCAGCATTCAGTGTTCTGATTGTCAGGGTCAGGCAGGCGGTGGTAAAGACCAGAGTGGCAAAAACCAGAGCCAGAAAATATTGCGGGTATAAAAACAGCGCGATGATGGTTATGGTTAAAGCCACCAGGGAGTAGGCCAGCATAATTAAACTGGTTTTTAACAGTTTATCGGGGCGTTTACTGATTTTTGAGCTGCATAACATATCCAATTACCTCGGCAACGGCTTTAAAGTGTTCTTGCGGAATGGCCTGGTCGATTTCAACGCTGGCAAACAGGGCGCGAGCCAAAGGCGGATTTTCGACAATCGGAATCTCGTTCTCTTCGGCAACTTCCCTGATACGCAGAGCCAAATGGTCAATACCTTTGGCCAAAACGACCGGCGCGTCCATTTGTTCCATTTTATATTCCAAAGCCACGGCATAGTGCGTCGGGTTGACAATAACCACGTCGGCTTTGGGGACATTTTCCATCATACGGTGGCGGGCGCGTTCCATGCGCACTTGGCGAATCCTTGATTTGACTATCGGGTCGCCTTCCATTTGTTTGTATTCGTCTTTGACTTCCTGTTTGGTCATACGCAGTTTTTTCAAGTGGGTATAACGCTGGTAAACATAGTCGGCAACGGCGATGACAAAAACGGCAATAACCACTGTGAATATTAATAATACCACAATTTTATGAATAAAAGATAAAATTGCCATGCTATCCATGGTCGGCAAGAGGTTTACTTTGGAAAGCCAGGGTTTGACGACCAAAATTGCCACAAAAGAGATGACGGCGATTTTGATAATGCCTTTCAAGCTCTCGACCACTTTTTTCATATTGATAAAATTAGGCAGCGCGGCAAAAATATTCAGCTTATTCCAGTTCGGTTCCAGTTTTTTCGGGGCATAGATAAAGCCGGTCTGCGAAATGCTGGCTGCCACGCCGAAAACCATGAAGATGACAAACGGAATGGCCATAACTTTCAGCATGGCAACACCGGCGCTGATAAGCAGCCTTTGGATATGAGCCGGGTCGGTCGGAATGCTTTCGGGGTTTTCGATAAATTTTAGGGCATATTGATAAAACCATTTCATCATCAGCGGAAAAACCAGCCAGACGACAAACAGCATACCAATAAACATGATAAAACTTTTGGCATCTTGAGAGACGGCAGTGTCGCCTTCTTCTTTGGCTTTTTCAATTTTTCGTTCCGAGGGGTCTTCGGTTTTGGAGGCCTCGTCTTCCTCTTCAGGTGCAACCATTGCTTTCCCCCTATCTCAGCAACGGCTGAAGGCCGTCTTCAAAATATTTGCTAAACCAGAGAACCATTATCGGAATGGTGATGAATAATAAACCGAGGCCGAGGTAAATTTGCAGCGGCAGCGATAAAAAGAAAATGTTGAGCTGAGGCATGAGGCGCGAAACCAAACCCATTCCGACATAAAAAACAATTGTAAAAGCGACAAAAGGCGAGCCGATTTTAAAACCCATGATAAAACTTTGGTTGAGGGTTTGGCTCAGGCTGTTGGAAAAATCGCCGACAGGAAGAGATGTCCCGGCCGGAAAAAGCGTGTAGCTGTCAACAACGGCACTGAGCATTAAATGGTGCAAATTGGTGATGAAAATGACGGTTAAAGCGGTAATGCTCAAAAAAGTATCAATGACGATTGACTGTTGCTGAAAGGCCGGGTCAAACATCTGGGCATTGGCAAAGCCGATGGCCTGACCGGCGATATTGCCGGCAAGGTTCAGAGCCGAGAAAAGCATTTGCATAAAAATTCCCAAGAAAACGCCATAGGTAATTTCAATCAGCAAAATTTGGAAAGCTGAAGCAAAATTATCAGGAACCGACGGCAGCTTTTCAGCCAGAACCGGCATGAGAACAACCGTGATTGCCAAAGCGATTGACAAACGGAGTTTGGTGTTGACATAGCTGGTTAAAAAGCCGGGCATAAGCACTGTCTCTTATACACATCTGA
>URWU01000027.1 GCA_900551585.1 uncultured Alphaproteobacteria bacterium
CTAGTCGTCGGCAGCGTCAGATGTGTATAAGAGACAGCTTATGCCGTGGAAAACCAATGCCTCCGAAACCGGCAGGGTCATATTGGATATTCAGCCCGAGCCGGAAAAGGTCGATGAAAAAGAGTTGACAATCTATCGCCAGATTGAAAAACTGCTTGAGCGCTACCGTCATTTTGAAGAAACTTTCCCCGGTGATGCCATTGACGGCGATATTTATGACGAGGTCGCCAAAGTTTATCCTTATCTCGGCTATCAGGAACTTGAAGATAAAATCGGCGATATCCGCTATACCATAAAAATGTATCGAAAATTGAAGAATATGTATGAGGAAATCAGGGAGAAAATGCTGATTCCCGAAGCGCCGCCGTTGATTGTTGATGAAAAAGACTATGACAAGCCTTATAACGCGCCTTATGTCGAGTCAGAGTCGGACCAGCCGGTAATTATCCCCGATTTCAAAAAAGTCTTGAGCTACGGTATAAATAAGCAGGATTTTGAGGCGATGGAACTGCGCTATAAAATGCTGCACCAAAAGAGCGAGAAAGACAAAGATAATTTTGAAAAAATGTGGCAGCTGGCCGGAGAGATAGAGTGGAGCAAATTGTTCTTTTACGGCGTGGTCTATGAAAACCCGTTCAGCGGGCGCCGCGGCTTGGGTGATTGGCAGGAAACGCCGCAGGCTTCTCTGCGCCTCATCAGCAACGAAATTGTCATCGACGGCAAAGAGATTAAAGCCGCATTGCATTTTGATATGAAACCGGGATTTATGCTGCTCTGGAGTCCTGAAAAAGGCTATTCTGCGCCGTCGTTTGATTTTTCAGGCTCGAAGAATCTTGCCAAAGCCGAAGTCATTCTGCCGATTCCGACCCGGGTGGTGGAGAAAAGCGATGACAATATTATGGGCTATCTCGGCAATTTTGCCATTCCGGTAAAAGTGACTGTTGAAGATGAGACAAAACCGCTGGATTTGAAAGCAACGGTCAAAACCACTTTTTGCGGCAATAATGAATGTTTTCCGGCCGAAATCACGGCAGAATTAAATATACCGACCGGCGAAACTTTTCTCAAATCAGCGGTCAGCAGTTTTATAGATAAGACTTATGCGGCGCTGCCCAAGCCGGAATTGCCTGATTTGGAAATTGTCAAAGCCGTGGTTGATGAAAATTTTGAAAGCAGCGGCCAAACCCTGCGTGTCGTCCTGAAAACCGACGACAATCCGGAAAAAGTCAATATTTTCTTGGATTCGCCGGACGGAATTTCTTTCAAGCGCCCGAAAATAACGATTAACGGCAAAGACATCACCGTGCGTTTTCAGGCTCGCGATGTTGAAGCCGAGCTGGCGGATAAAGAATACTTGATAACCGCGGGTGTGAACGGCATGACCTCGCTGCGCCAAATGGTTAAATCCCGTACGGCGTCAATTTTTGACAGCGACCGGCAGGTTTTGTCGGTGGGGTTAATCTTTTTGGCTTTTATCGGCGGCTTTATTTTGAACTTCATGCCTTGTGTCTTTCCGGTTCTGTCGCTCAAGTTTTTAACTTTAACCAAGTTCGGTGCGCAAAAAGAAAGCCATATCCGCAAAAATTTTGCTTATACGGTGGTCGGCATTTTTATTGCTTTTGCGCTGCTGACTGCTTTGCTGCTGGGCTTAAAAGCGCTTGGCGTGGCTGTCGGCTGGGGAATGCAGTTCCAAAATCCGTATTTCTTGGTCGCCATTTTATTTGTGATGATTTTGTTTATGGCGCAGATTTTTGAGCTGATTGATATTAAAACGCCGGAGTTTATCATCAAAAAACTCAGTCCTGAAAGCTATGGCGAAGCTTCTGATATTTTTATCAATATTTTGACCGGCATGTTTATTGTTTTGGTCGCAACCCCCTGTACCGCGCCTTATCTTGGCACAACTTTGGGCTTTGCGCTGGCCGGTTCCGCCTGGGACATTATGGCGGTCATGCCGGCGGTAGCTTTGGGGCTGTCGCTGCCTTATATTCTGCTGGCGGTTTATCCTGATTTGGGTTTTCTGATGCCCAAGCCGGGACCATGGATGAGAAAACTCAGCAATTTCATGATTTTGATGTTATTTTTAACCGTGATTTGGCTGTTGTCGATTTTGCAGGCGCAGACGGATTGGAACACCGTTATCTGGCTCAGTGTTCTGTTATTGTTGTTCCTGATTATGATCTATTTGCGGCATAGTATTTTACAGGTGGTTGATGCGCAGAATGAAGCGCCGGAAACCAAGGCTGCTGCTGCCAAAATAGTCAAACGGACGGCGCTGGTAATTTCCATCATACTGGCTGTTATCAGTTTTTACAAGGCAGAAACAGCTTATCAGGCGCATCAGGCCGAAGTGGCTTTGAAACGGGATTTGAAGCTTGACCGCAGCCGTATTGACGATTATCTGCGGGACGGAAATATTGTTATTGTCAAAGTCGGCGCCGATTGGTGCCTGACCTGCAAGTTTAATGATGTGACCGTTTTCAATAATAACAATCTGGAAGCCGTGGCCGAATTTTATAAGGTTAAGTTCATTGAAGTTGACTGGACCAATTATGATAAAGATGTTTTGAACTTCATGAAACAGTTCGGCCGCTCGGGACTGCCGTTTTACATCATTTTCAGCCGCACGGTACCGGACGGAATGGTTTTGCCGGAAGTCCTGACCGACGAGAGTTTAAGCGGCATTATCCGTGGCTTTTCTTCTTAGGGACAGTTATGGACAAGAAAGAGATTATCCGTGTTACAACAAACGTGGGGATGGGGCTTTTGTTTTTTGCGGCTTATTTGTCGGTGATTGTTTTGAGTTTTGATTTGTTTCATTCGATACGAGGAAAATTAATTCCGACCAGATATCCTTGGTGGGCGATAGTTTATATCTTTTTCATTACCTGCTATGCGTCAGAACAATGGCGCACATCTTCAACTTGTGAAAAACCGAAACTCATGGCCGCGGTTACCATAATTAACTGCATTTTGTTGTATCTCTATTGGTGAGATATAATGTGCGAGCAGCGCGAGCGGCTCGTCCGCTTAACTTGTGGGATTAAACGCCCTCGCGTTTAGATTGGGCGCGGGCGAGTTTGTCAACACGTTCGTTTTCAGGGTGGCCGTTATGTCCTTTTACCCAAACCCATTTGATTTTGTGCAAAGGCAAAAGGCGGTCAAGTTCCTGCCAGAGATCAATGTTTTTGACGGCGGATTTCTTGTTGGTCGTGCGCCAGTCATTGCGTTTCCAGTTTGGCAGCCATTCGTTAACGCCGTCCATCACATAGCGGCTGTCGGTATAAAGAGTAATTTCGCATTCGCGCTTGAGTGCCTTAAGAGCTTCAATGACGGCGGTAAGCTCCATGCGGTTGTTGGTCGTGTCGGTAGCACCGCCGCTCAACTCTTTTTCGGTATCGCCGCAGCGCAAAATCGCACCCCAACCGCCGGAACCGGGATTGCCGGAGCAGGCTCCGTCTGTAAAAATCTCAATCATCGTCATTCTTGTTTATTCCATATTAATTAAAAATTCGCAGAAGAACTCGTTGACGAGTTTGTCTTCGTTTTCATCGCCGCGCAGGGCTTTTGCCACAAAAGAACGCAAACGGTTTTTGGGAATGTGGACTTCAAAATCTTTCGGAGCGCATTCATCGGCGCCGATAACGCCGTTCACCAGCAAATCATCATCAATAAACGGCGAGAGGATAATATCAACATTGCAGAATTTGATGATTCCGCGCGGCGGAAGACGCAGTTCGGGACGGGTAATAAGGTTTAACTGCCCGTCAACACCGGGGATTGAGTCCATCTGATTATAGTTTAGAAAGCGCACTTTGTTATAATCACCGCCGGTCGCTTCGGTGCGGCAGGTGAGATAAATCTCGCGGGCAATGACATTGCTGTTGTTATTGGCCTGAATGGCAAAACTGATTTTGACATATTTCTCGGGCGGGTTGTCGATACTGTTGGGATAAAGCATATCTTCATCAATATTTTCAAGAACCTCAAGCGTTTTATTGGCAATAATCAGCTCAACATTGGGCTGCGGGCGGCGCCCGAACATTCCGGCAATTACCGCATAAGGAGCCGGCACATTGTTTGAGCCGGAACGAATGTAGATGGCGCCGTTTGTCGTCGACATTAAGGGCGCAATTTCGCATTTGGGAATATAGGTGGCAATAAAACCGTCACCGTTTTCATCACAGCTGATAATGTGGTTACGGACTTTGTTGTGGCTGGGAATGGTGCAGCCGGAAATGGCATTTTCCAGCCAGCTTAAAAAGCGGTGCACGTTTTTGACCTTGACCTTGGCTTTGGCCACGTCACCGACTTCAATATCGCGGGAACACTCCACACCCCAGAGAATCACGCCGCCTTCAGAGTTTCCGAAACCTGAAATGGCTTTGGAAAGGTTTTTGCGGTCATCGCGGTGCAGGGTGACAAAGTTTTTGCCGACTGAAACAGCCTGCTTAAAGTCTAAAAACAGTTCTTCGGTCTGTTGATTGATAATAAAATCGTCAATGGCATCTTCGCCAAAATAAATCAGCTTTTGAAAAATATCTTCGGCGCGTGACATAATCTCTCTCCCGGCTTAGAGTTTGAAGTCCACTTTTTCATACTCTACCTTACACTGCATTATATTAATATTATCATAATGGCGGCGCAATTGGTAGAGTAAATCTTCAATCAGATATTCAGGAGCCGATGCACCGGCTGTCATGCCGACAGAAGAGGCATGGCTTAAAACTTCCCAGTCAAGCTCGTTGGCGTCATCAATCAGCAAAGCCTGCTTGGCACCGTTTTTGAGCGCCACTTCTTTGAGCTGTTTGGAGTTTGAAGAATTTTTTGAGCCGATAACAATAACAACATCAGACAGCGGCGCCATTTTTTTGACGGCTTTCTGACGGTTGGTTGTGGCAAAACAAATGTCATCTTTGCGCATGGTCTCAATTGTCGGATATGCGGCTTTGAGATATTTGACAATATCCTGCGTGTCGTCAACAGAGAGGGTGGTTTGGGTGACAAAGCCGATTGGCTGTGAGGAATCAAGCTGCAGCTGCTGCGCTTCTTCTAAAGAATTGATGATATGAACTCTGCTGCTGTCCTCAACTTGGCCGATTGTACCGATAATTTCGACATGATTCGGCTTGCCGATAACGATAATCTCCATTTTTTGCCGCTGCAATTTTTGAATCTGGCGGTGTACTTTGGCAACCAGCGGGCAGGTGGCATCAATGGTTTTAAGCCCGAGCTGCTGGGCATGACGCTCAACACTCTGCGGCACGCCGTGCGCCGAAAAAATCACCGGCCGCGATTTATCTTCAATCTCGGCAAAATCATCAATAAAAATCACACCCTGCGCTTTGAGGTCTTCAATCACATGCTTGTTATGAACAATTTCATGGCGAACATAAACCGGTGCACCAAAGTCACTCAGTGCCTGCTCGACAATGGCTATTGCGCGACGCACTCCGGCACAAAAACCGCGCGGTTCGGCAAGGTAGAGGGTGAGGTTATGCGTTTGTTTTTGTTCCATGGCAGCTTAAATCGTTGTCAGTTTTTCCAAATGTTCATAATCCAGATATTGGTCAATTGAGCCGAGCAGAGTATAAGTCGGTTTGCTGGCAAAAATGCGGTTGGCAATGTTTTGAATATCCTGCAAAGTCACTTTTTCAACCCGTGCCACCATTTCTTCAACCGGAATCACTCGGTTGAATAAAAGCATCTGCCGCGCCAAAACCTCAGCGGAAGAAGACGAACTCTCCAAGCCCATCAGCATACTGGCTTTGAGCTGAACTTTGGCACGGGTCAGTTCTTTTTCATCAACCAAATCGGTGCGGACTTTGCGGATTTCATCAGCCATCACCGGCAGCAGTTCTTTGAGTTCTTCCTTGCCGGTTCCGGCATAAATTCCGAACAGGCCGCTTTGGGTATGAGAATTGGCAAAGCTGTAAACGGTGTAAACCAAGCCGCGCTTTTCTCTGATTTCCTGAAACAGGCGTGAAGACATGCCGCCGCCGAACAGGGTTGAGAAAATCACGCTCGGATAATATTCTTCGCTTTCATATTGGGCACCTTCAAAACCAAGCAGAACATGAGCCTGCTCAATATCGCGTTTTTCAATAAAAAAGCCGCCTTTATAAAGTTGTTTTTCCGGAGTGAAAGAAGCCTTGCGCTGAATACCGGCCATACGGGCTTCCACCATTTTGACAAAGGCCTCATGTTCAATATTACCGACGGCGCAGGCAATCATATTTTCTGCGGCATAATTGCTGCCGATATAACCGTGCAGGGTGTCGGCGGTAAAACTGCGGACTTTTTCGGCCGGTCCCAAAATTGTGCGGCCCAAAGCCTGATTCGGGAAAGCTGTTTCCTGAAAATAATCAAAAATAATGTCGTCGGGTGTGTCAATGGATTGTTTAATTTCCTGAACCACGACTTCGCGCTCTTTGACTAATTCTTCTTCGGCAAAAGTGGCGTTTTGCAAAATATCGGCAATCACGTCCAGAGCCAGCTCGGTGTCGCCTTTGAGCATTTTGGCATAATAAGCGGTAAATTCGCGAGAGGTATAGGCATTCATCTGGCCGCCGACATCTTCGATTTCTTCGGAAATTTGCAGCGCGGTGCGTTTGCCCGTGCCCTTAAAACAGGTATGCTCAAAAAAATGCGAAATGCCGTTAACTTCTTCTTGTTCAAAAGCCGAGCCGGTTTTGACCCACACGCCGAGAGAAACTGTTTCGAGGTGGGGACGGCTGGAGGTAATCACTCTCAGGCCGTTGTTTAATGTCGTCATTTGCCATTGCATGCTGTTTTGCCTTATTCCATTTTCTGCTTGTTATCTCAAGACAGATTATTATATACTGTTAAAAATTGTAAGCACTATAATCAAGTTATTCTCAGAAAGAAAGGAAAATATAATGTTTGAGCGTCCTCAGTTTGCAGTTGTTTTGTCCGGCTGCGGAGTTTTTGACGGAACCGAAATCCATGAAGCGGTGTTGACCATGCTGGCAATAGACGAAGCCGGCGGCGATTATCAGTGCTTTGCTCCCAACACCTGGCAGGCCAGAACAATTGACCATTTTACCGGTCATGCCGTTGCCATTGCCGGAGATGAAGACAACCGCAATGTTTTGGCGGAATCAGCCCGCATAGCCCGCGGAGAAATCAAAGATTTGAAAGAATTTAATGCCAAAGATTTTGACGCTATTGTTTTCCCCGGTGGTTTCGGCGCGGCTCTGAACTGGTCGGATTTTGCCGTCAAAGCCAGTGACTGCGAGGTCAATACCGAAGTTAAACGCGCGGTAGAAGACAGCTATAAAGAAGGGCTGGTTATCGGTGCGATGTGTATTGCCCCGACAATGATTGCCAAAGTTTTGGGCAAACATCATATCAAACTGACAATCGGCAATGACGCCAAAGTAGCCGACGGACTAAAAAAAATGGGTGCCGAACATGAAAACAAGGCCGCCACCGACGTCTGTGTTGATGAAGAAAACAAAATTGTTACCACGCCTTGCTACATGCTGGCCGCCTCAATTAAGGATATTGCCGCCGGTACCAGAAATCTGGTCAGCGAAATGATTGATCTTATCTAAAATCTTTCATCAAAAAGCCCCTCGTTTTGAGGGGCTTAGATATTTTAAAAGATATAGTAACAATGGCCGCCACCTTCCGGTTCAATTTCTCCACGGCAACATCTTTCACATTCGGGATATTTTTCCTGGCAATAACTGTTGCTTAAACCTTGAGAGTAGCAATTTGTTTCTAAATCGCAGTCATTAGTTACGCAATAATCATAATCCTCTTTGCTATTGCAACAAGTACGTTCTCCGCCGCATCCGTTAGAGCAGGAATGAGTTCCGTATCGGCAGTTTGTTTCGTCGCTTAGTGGGGTGCAATTGGGGACACACTCTAGTTTTATGCCGTTTCCTTTTGAGTATCCTGAATCGCATTCCCATCCGCTTTTTATAGTTTTGTTGACACCGCACGCCGAGCAGTTTTGATAAGTATAATGGCTGTGGGCGGGGAGAAATATTAATTTGTCGGTACAGGTTGTTGAACAGACACAAGAATTGCCGGATTTTGTATAGCCGGAGTTGCAAGCCCATCCGGATTTTATTGTGTATGATGAGCCGCAGGCGGAGCAAAAATCAGAGGTAAAGTAGCTGTTTTCCGGCTTAGAGGAAACTGTGTCGGTACAAGTTTTTGCGCAGATACAGCCGATACCTGATTTTATGTATCCTGAATTACAGATCCAGGATTGTGTGACGGTACGAGTGCCGCTGCAGTCAGTACAGGAACTTTGGATTCCCGTAGCGTTTTGAGGAACAAAAGCAGTGAAACAAGGCCTTAAGCTACAGGCTTTGCAGGTATAGCAAGGAGACCCGGCTTCGGTTGTTCCGGCATTGCTGCTGATTCCGTAAGGGCAGTTTTTAGCCGTTCCGCTTGGGCAGTTGTCATCTTTGGCAATGCAGCCTGTCCCTGTTGTATTTGGCTTTTTATTGTTGTTGCAGGCTGTTACTTTGCAATAATTATAAGGGGTGCATCTGGCATGTGTCGATTGACAGTCGGGACAGACAGAGCAGGTCTTAATGTCCGGATATCTGGTCAGATAGCTTGAGTTTGCCGGATAACTTCCGCAATTAACCGGTCGGCAATTGCTGTAGCAGGATCTGCCGTACATGTAAATTGGGCTGCAAATATAGTTGTTTGGAATATTTGATTTATTAAACTCCTTATAGGAAGGATCTATAACACCGCAGCTGGATGGCGAGCAGGAATTGTTGTTAACATACCAGCCGGAAGCACAGCTTGTCAGTTTTAATTTTTTGTTGTTAAAAGGACATTTTTTACAATTGCCTTTATATGGGCAACTTGTCAAATTATAAGCGCTGCATTCATCGCCTTGGTTATGGTTATTAATGCTTTCCCGGCCGGAGAAACCCAAGTCATCGGAGGTATCGGGCAAAAAAGTCGATTTGGCAAGTTGATATGATTCTTGTGAGGGGATAGGCTTTAGTTCTAATTTGTGTGCCTTTGTGTGAGTGTGATCAGAGGCGGCCAAATTGTCCGGTACTCCGGCATAAGCAAAAGAAGACATAAATATAACGGAGAGAGCCCAAACAAGGGCTGTTTTGAAACCGGACATGACACACCTCTTGAGAATAATTAAAACTAAAGCCTATAATCTTAATGATAAACGTTTTTTTTTTTTTGCAACCTAAAAATGCAAAAGTTGCAAATTGTCATGTTCTTGTAACGGTTTGTATTTAAAAGAAAACTCCCCGGATAAAGCCACCGGGGAGTTTTTTTGTATATCAGCTAACAGTTAGCGGATAGCGCAGGTTTTACCGCCTATCGTAATATTATGATAGTTTTGTCCGAGCCGGCATTTGGAAATGCACGGAGCCAGACAGGTTCCGGTATAAAGCTGGCCGCAGATATCAGCGCATTCGTCCAGACATTTTCCGTTAGACAAATTATAACCGCTTTCACAGGTTTTACAGGTCGAAGATGAACCCGAAACACAAGTTACACAGTTGCTGACGCTGCAAATCGGAGCCACATCGCCATAGTTGATAACAGGGCGAACGTAATAGCTATAGTCTGCCTTACCATGGTTGTATGCATCGCCATTACCAAAGTACTGTCTCCAAGCGCTGCCAGATGCGAACTCGGAAGAAGACCAATGCCAATTTTCCGTTAATGTCGTACCTCCGATTTTTGCCATTGTTGCATTTATCGCTACTTTATTATCATAAATAGCATTTAATTCTCCTAAAGCTGGTAAATACCAATCTCCCGATTGGGTTCCTAAAGTCACAAAATTTGACGCATATTCTGCTGCTGGACAGCTCTTTGAATTTGCAACACAATAAGTCATAATTGTTTTCGTATTATTCTTACCGTTATAATCTACCAGAGCTTGACTTTCGCTGCTATTTGTTAAACCCGAAATATCAAATTCTGTAGTTGACCACAGCATTGTACCGCCGTCCTTCAAAGCTACGGCGAGTTTCTTGTTCTCGTCAAAGACAACGCCGATAGGAGTTTTTCCAGCAACGAGTTCTTGTGAAATCGTCAAATCAGAATATAAAACCGGTAACGGATAAGCAGGTTCCGCCGGAGTTATATCACTCTTATCAGCAACACAGGTACCACTTTTCAGTGTATAGCCACAGTCGCAGCCGATAACCTTATATCTGTTATTACAATCTCCCTCGCATCGGGTATTAGCCGGACAGCTCGAGAGCGTATAATAGATTGAGGTTTGGCAGGTGTTTTTATATTTAGCAGGACCTTTGGAACAGTTTGAGCTGGTCGGCATACAGGATTCGGATTTCCAACCCGGTCCGCTTTTGGCAATCCTGTCCGTATAGCCATCGCATTCTGTCGTCATGCAAGCTCTTGTGTAACAGCGGTTTGTTGACGCATTGTTCAAGGTTGAGCAGGTTGCCAGGCTTGAGGCGCAGCAATAAGTGATACCGCTGCAGATTAAGCGGGTTTGACCTGAGGAACACTCCATCGGTTCCGGCATTTCAATCTTGCTGCTGACCATGGTCCACTCGCCTTTAACATAAGATGAATCGTAAGGACATATTGCTGTCCTGTCAAATTCATAGTCAACAAGTGGTTGGATTGAGATAGAACATTCATTTGGGCATTGGGATAGACAATTAGAAGATTTACAACCATCCAGCTCGCATGCCCGACAAACAGTCATCATTGAGGTCGCGGAAGCATTTTTAATTCCTAGAATTTCCGTGAACCAATAACTTAATATAGACGATTTGTTATTATTTCTATGATTGAAAGCCAAAGGGACAGCCACAGAAGTTTCGCTGTCACTTGGGGCTAAAAGCTGACCGTTCGGAGCCTCTTTATTCCATTCGTTCATGGTTTTGTAGCCTTCTTCAGCACATTTTTGTACCGGGGTCAGGATAGGACAGTTATTATCCTGAGCGGCGGGCTTGCATTGATAACAGCCTGCTCCGGCCTCGGTATATAACATTTTGCCTTGGACACCGGTGTCACATTGTTTGAAATAACCGTCCGGACAAGTATCATCAAGCGCAATGCAGGTAGTACCGTTGTCGGCAATTTTATATCCGTCGGCACAACCGCTGACTTTGCAGAGTTTTGGCGAACAATTGGCGCTGGCACTGCTGCAATCAGGGCAGGTGGTCTTTCCGGTTGAGTTGGCGACATTGAAAGCATCGCAGTTCAGGGAATATCCTGAGCAGCTGACGCCCTGTCTCTTATACACATCTCCGAGCCCACGAGACGGAGCTACATCTCG